>CAVGKI010000150.1:0-5072 GCA_963629655.1 Butyricicoccaceae bacterium
TCCCTCCTTACTTCTTCTTATTTGCGATGGTGCGTTTCGGACCCTTGCGGGTACGAGCGTTGGTCTTGCTTCTCTGTCCGCGAACGGGCAGACCGCGGCGATGACGCATGCCGCGATAGCAGCCGATCTCGGTCAGGCGCTTGATGTCGAGCGCAGTCTGGCGGCGCAGGTCGCCCTCCACGATGTAGTGGTGGTCGATGCACTCACGCAGCTTGGCTTCTTCCTCCTCGGTGAGGTCCTTGACTCTGGTGTCGGGGTTGATACCGGTTGCTTCGAGAATTTTCTTTGCGCTGGTTCTGCCGATACCGTAGACATAAGTGAGACCGATCTCTATTCTCTTGTCCTTGGGCAGGTCAACGCCGGCTATACGTGCCATATTATACGATCATCCTTTCGATAATTGTTTCCGCATTCATAAGAAGCGGGGACTTATTCCCGCCGGAGGGAGTCCCTGTTCCATGCGGGTTTTTATAGGACAGGCTTTTAACCTTGTCTTTAGATTTTGTGCTGCGCTTTCGCGCCGTCTGTGAGCTTAACCCTGACGCTGCTTGTGCTTGGGGTTCTCGCAGATGACCATGACTTTACCCTTGCGCTTGATTATCTTGCACTTTTCGCACATGGGCTTCACGGAAGGTCTGACTTTCATTATAATACCTCCTACTTACTTCTCCATGTGATTCTGCCGCGGGTGACATCGTAGGGCGACATCTGCACCGTGACCTTATCGCCGGGAAGTATCCTGATAAAGTTCATCCTGAGCTTGCCGGATATATGCGCCAGTATGATGTGACCGTTGCCGATATCCACCTGGAACATGGTATTGGGCAGGGATTCAACGACCGTGCCCTCGAGTTCTATTACATCGTCTTTTGCCAAAGTAAATTTCCTCCAAAGTCGGTTTTAAATGTCCTCTGCCATCGTGAGTATCTCCGCCTCGCCGTCGGTGATCGCGATGGTATTCTCGTAGTGCGCAGACAGCGTGCCGTCAGCCGTGACGACTGTCCAGTCGTTGTCGAGCACCTCGACGTCATACCCGCCGATGTTGACCATCGGCTCAATGGCGATCGTCATGCCCTTTACAAGTCTGGGGTCGGGGTGGCGGTGTGCGACGTAGTTGGGGACTTCCGGCGCTTCGTGCATCACGTGCCCCACGCCGTGCCCCACATAGTCGCGGACAACGGAATAGCCGTGGCTCTCCACATAGTCCTGTATCGCCGCTCCTATATCGGAGATACGGTAGCCCACCTTTGCAAACTTCAGACCCTCGAAAAAGCTCTGACGGGTCACTTCTATGAGCCGCCGTGCCTCCTCGCTGATCTCGCCGCAGGGATAGGTGCCCGCGCAGTCTCCGACGAAGCCCTTGTACGTCGCCCCCACATCGACTGACACAATGTCGCCGCTGCGGATGACGCGCTTGCCGGGAATGCCATGTATGATCTCATCGTTGACGGACACGCAGGCGCTGGCGGGGAAGCCGCCGTAACCCAGAAAGGTCGGCACTGCGCCGGATTTCACAATGAACTCATGTACACATTTGTTTATCTGCTTTGTGGTCACGCCGGCGGCGACCGCCTGGCGCGCGACGCTGCGCGCGCCTGCGGTGATCTTGCCTGCCTGACGCATCAGCTCGATCTCATGCGGGGATTTAATATAAATTCTGTCCGACATATCAAAGCCCCAGCTTTTCTTTGATTGCTGCCGTTGTTGCCTCTATGCTCGGCTGATTCTCCACGGTTTTGAGCACGCCCCTCGCCTCGTAGAAGGACTTGAGCGGCTCTGTATCTCTGTGATAAGTCTCAAGGCGGGCTCTCACGGTCTCCGCCGCGTCATCCTTGCGGATGTTCAGCTCCCCTCCGCAGAAGTCGCACACGCCCTCCGTCTTCGGCGGGTTGGACACGACGTGGAAGGTCGCGCTGCAATCGCGGCAGGTACGGCGGCCGGACATACGGGTGACGATCGTCTCATCCGCGACCTCTATCGAGAGCGCGCAGTCGATCACGATGCCCATTTGTTCCATCGCCTCCGCCTGCGGGATTGTGCGGGGCACACCATCGAGGATATAGCCCCCGGCGCAGTCGGGCTGAGCAAGGCGCTCCTTGATGATGGCGATTATCACCTCATCTGGCACGAGCTTGCCGGCGTTGATGTACGCCTCTGCCTTGAGTCCCACGGGCGTGCCATCCTTGATGGCAGCCCGCAGGATGTTGCCTGTGGAAATTGTGGGGATATTGAGCAGCTTGCTCAATATCTCCGCCTGAGTACCCTTGCCTGCGCCCGGAGCGCCCAAAAGTATAAGCCTCATAATGCGCCACCTATCAGGAAAGGAAGCCCTTGTAGTTGCGCATCAGCAGCTCGCTTTCGAGAGTGCGGACAGTCTCCAGCGCGACGCCGACCACGATGATGATGGACGTGCCGCCGAGAGACAAGCCGGTAAGGGATGCCGAGGAGCTGAAATGGGAGACAAGAATGGGGACGACGGCGATTATGCCCAGATAGATCGCACCGAAGAGGGTGATCTTGTTGAGAACTCTCTGGATAAACTCGCTGGTGGGCTTGCCCGGACGGAAGCCGGGGATATAGCCGCCGTTCTTCTTGAGGTTGTTTGCCACTTCAATGGGATTGAACTGTATGGTGGAATAGAAGTAGGCAAAGAAGATTATCAACAGGAAGTAGATAACAGCGTAGGTGATGGAGCTGGTGTCGAACGCTTTCATTATCCAGCTGTCCGCGCCCTTGCCGGAGAATGCCGCGATTGTGGCGGGCAGGGAGGCGATGGACTGGGCAAAGATAATGGGCATAACACCTGACATATTCACCTTCATCGGCAGATGCGTGCTCTGTCCGCCGTACATCTTGCGCCCCACGACTCTCTTCGCGTACTGGACGGGGATCCTGCGCTCTGCGTCATTGACGTAGACGATCAGAACGATTATCGCCAGTGCACCGAGGTACATCAGCACCGCGACCCACCACTGGAGATTGCCGGTGATGCAGTTGCGGATGGAGGAGACGATGCTGACGGGGAAGCGGGAGATGATGGAGGCAAACAGGATCATGGAGATGCCGTTGCCGATGCCGTTTTCGGTGATCTGCTCGCCGAGCCACATGATGAGCGCGGAGCCGGAGGTGAACGTCAGAATGATGACGATCGCCGCCCAGACGTTGCCCTGAGCCTCAGCGGTGAGAATGCCGTTGTTCTTGATAAGCATATAGTAGGCAAAGCCCTGAAGCAGACCGATGCCCACGGTGGAATAACGGGTGATGGAGGCGATCTTCTTCTTGCCTTCCTCGCCGCCCTCCTTGCTCAAACGCTCAAGTGCGGGGATCGCAATGCACAAAAGCTGGATGATGATGGAGGCGTTGATGTAGGGCTGTATAGAGAGCGCGAAGATCGTCGCCTGCGAGAACGCACCGCCGGACATAACGTCCAGCAGACCGAGAACGGTGTTCTGCATATAGGTGAAATACTGCGACAGAGCCGCCGTATTGACGTAGGGCACGGGTATCGAGTTGCCAAGACGATAAAGCAGGATTATAAGCAGAGTGAAGAGTATCTTCTTGCGCAGCTCTTCAATCTTCCATGCATTACGTAAAGTCTGAAGCACTTATACCACCTCTGCCTTTCCGCCGGCCGCCTCTATCTTCTGTTTCGCGGTTTCGGAGAAAGCAGCAGCCTTTACAGTCAGCTTCTTGGTGATCTCGCCGTTGCCAAGGATCTTGACACCGTATCTGCACTTGGAGAGTATGCCCGCGTCGAGCAGAGCCTGCGCGTCAACAACAGCGCCGTCATCGAACTTGTCGAGCACGGAGACGTTGACGGACTCCAGCGGCTTTGCAAAGATATTGTTGAAGCCTCTCTTCGGGATGCGGCGCGCCAGAGGCATCTGACCGCCCTCAAACCCGATGCGGACACCGCCGCCGGAGCGAGCCTTCTGACCCTTGTGACCACGACCTGCGGTCTTGCCGTTGCCGGTCGCGTGACCTCTGCCCTTGCGCTTGTCAACGTGGGTAGAGCCTGCTACGGGAGACAGTTCATGGATATACATTTAACTTGCCCTCCTTATTCTTCTGTGACCTTGACAAGGTAGCCGATCTGGGCGAGCTTGCCGCGGGTCTGGGGATTATCGGGCTGTACGGTCTCGTTGCCGATCTTGTGCAGACCGAGAGAGTAGGCAGTTGCGATATGCTTGTCGTGTCTGCCGCTGAGGCTCTTAACGAGCTTTATTCTAAGATTAGCCATGTTTCGCCCTCCTTAACCCTGGATCTCATCAGGGGTCTTGCCTCTGACCGCCGCAACCTGAGCTGCGTTGCGCAGAGACTTGAGGCCTTCCATAGTGGCGGCGACGACGTTTGCGGGGTTGTTGGTGCGCAGGCACTTGGTGCGGATGTTCTTGATGCCGGCAGCCTCAACAACGGCACGCACAGCGCCGCCGGCGATAACGCCGGTGCCTTCGGGAGCCGGCTTGAGCAGGACACGTCCCGCGCCGAAGCTGCCGATGACCTCGTGAGGAATGGTAGTGCCCTGAAGGGTGACGGTGCAGATGTTCTTCTTCGCGTCCTCAAGCCCCTTGCGGATGGCCTCGGAAACCTCGTTGGCCTTGCCCATGCCGAAGCCCACACGACCCTTGCCGTCACCGACGACGCAGAGCGCGGAGAACTTTGCCACACGGCCGCCCTTGACGGTCTTGCTGACACGGTTGAGAGAAACTACCTTTTCGATATACTCGGAAGCGACCTCTTCCTTGCGGCGATCTCTTCTGTCATTGTTGTATGCCATTTTAAGTCTCTCCCCCTTCCTCAGAACTTGAGGCCGCCCTCGCGGGCGCCTTCTGCCAGTGCCTTGACGCGGCCGTGATAAATGTAGCCGCCGCGGTCAAACACCACGTCCTCGATGCCCTTCTTGAGAGCGCGCTCTGCAATCGCGGCACCGACCTTCTTTGCGGCATCGCAGTTGCCGCCGTTGCCTTCAAAGCCCTTCTCGACGCTGGACGCGGAAACGAGAGTGTTCCCGGCGACATCGTCGATGATCTGGGCGTAAATATTGCTTTCGCTGCGGAAAACACAGAGACGGG
>CAVGKI010000151.1:0-4959 GCA_963629655.1 Butyricicoccaceae bacterium
ACATGCCGAAGCGATCCTGAATGCCGATGCGCCTGACGATGCCTTTCCCGCTCTCTGCGGCAAGCTCACACACGGCGCTGCCGAGACCGTTGAGGATATTGTGATCCTCGACGGTGATGATTTTGCCTATATTGTCGATGCAGTCTATGACCGCCTCGCTGTCCAGCGGCTTTATCGTGTGCATATCCAGCACGCGCGCCTGTATTCCCTCGACGGACAGCCGCTCCGCCGCCTCTATCGCAAGGCGCACGGTGTCACCATTGGCGATTATTGCCACATCGCCGCCATCGCGCAATTTCTTGGCTTTGCCGAGCTCAAATGTGTCGCTCTCATCATAGATAACGGGTATCGCATCTCTCGTGAAGCGCAGATACACAGGTCCGTCAAACTCCGCCGCCGCGCGCACGAGCTTTCTTGCCGACCAATAGTCCGCCGGCATAACGACGGTCATGTTCGGCACGGTGCGCAATATGCCCATATCCTCTATCGCCTGATGGCTCGCCCCGTCATTTGCGGGTGTGACGCCGCCGTGCGAGCAGGCAATCTTCACGTTGAGATGGGGATAGCATATTTCCTGACGGATCATTTCCAGCATACGCATGGAGCCGAACGCCGCATAGGTGACGACAAAGGGGATCTTGCCGCAGGTGGCAAGACCGGCGGCAACGCCCGCACAGTTCTGCTCGGCAATGCCGACATTAAGATATTGCTCAGGCAGCGCCTTGCGGAATGCACCGGTCTTGCAGGACTTGCCTATATCCGCGTCAACGACGAGAATGTTTTCGTTCTCCTTGCCGAGCTCCGCTATCTCGTCGCCAAAGCCGTCTCTGGTGGGTATAATCTTTTCAAAATTCATTTTTGACCCTCCTCAGCACTCGGCATAAGCGCGGTCGAGCTCTGCCATTGCCTGCTTATACTGCTCCTCATTGGGCGCGGTGCCGTGCCATGAGCATTGATTCTCCATATACGACACACCCTTGCCCTTGACCGTTTTCCCGACAATGCACTTGGGCAGCCCGTTGCTTGCCGCCATAGCCTCGTCCAGTGCGTTCACAAGCTGCGCCATGTCGTTGCCGTCTATCTGCCACACCTCGAAGCCAAAGGCCTCGAACTTCTTGGCGAGGTCAATGGGCGGCATGATCTCCTCGCACGTTCCGTCGAGCTGGAGGTTGTTCCAGTCTACAAAGGCAATGAGGTTATCCAGCTTATACTTGTATGCAGTACCGGCTGCCTCCCATATCTCGCCCTCGTTGCACTCACCGTCGCCGAGCGCGCAGAACACGCGGTACTTTTTCCTGTCGAGCTTTGCCGCGAGCGCCATGCCGACCGCGCATGCAAAGCCCTGACCGAGAGAGCCGGTCGAGATATCTATGCCGGGGCATTTTTTCATGTCGGGGTGTCCTTGGAGTATCGAGCCCTCTTTGCGCAGGGTGCTCAGAACACTCATATCAAAGTAGCCCTTCATTGCCAGCGCCGCATACTGCGCGGGGCAGGTGTGCCCCTTGGAGAGCACGAAGCGGTCGCGCTCGCTCCAGCGGGGGTTCGCGGGGTCGACATTCATCGCGTGCCAGTAGCATGCGGTGACGAAATCGGCAATGGACAGCGAGCCGCCGGGATGACCCGACTGCGCCTGATATATCATCGTCAGAATGTTCCGGCGCAGCTCGTTTGCCGTCCGCTTGAGCTCTGTTATATTTGCCTGCTGCATTTATACACACTCCTTATCTGCAATTTTCAATACTCAACCGCCCAGAAGCGTCAGCGACAGCGCCGGGATATATGTCACAAGCATCAAAACGACCAGCGATGCAAGCAGCAGCGGCACGACCGCCACAGATATTTTCTTCAAATCTATCTTCGCAATGCCGCAGGCGACATAGAGGTTGACCCCAACAGGCGGCGTAACAAGACCGATGGCAAGGTTGACTATCATAATTGTGCCGAAATGCACAAGGTTCATGCCGAGCGCCTGAGCAACGGGCACAAAGAGCGGCGTGAAGATATACAGCGCCGAGGTCGAGTCGAGGAAGCAGCCGGCAATGAGCAGCACGATGTTGACGATGAGCAGGAAGATCACAGTGTTGCCGCCCGCGACCTCCGTGAGCAGCGAACTGATGGCAACGTCGATGCGGGCACGGGTGAGGACGTAGGCAAAGAGCGTCGCAGCCGCAGTGATGAACATGACGGTCGCCGTGGTGGAGGCAGTGTCGATAAGTATTTTCTTGAGATCCTTGAGCTTAAGCGTGCGGTAGACGAATATGCCGATGAACAGCCCGTATACCGCAGACGCGGCGGCAGCCTCGGTCGGTGTGAATATGCCGCCGTAAATTCCGCCCAGAATGATAACCGGCATCAGCAGCCCCCAGAACGCATCCTTGAAGGCGCGCCAGCGCTCCGCACCCGTTGCCTTGGGCAGACGCTTGAGGTTGCTCCGTCTGCCGAGCCAAAGCGTGACGATGATGAGCGCCGCGCCCATCAGCAGTCCGGGGATAACGCCGGATATGAACAGGTCGCCGATAGATGTGTCGGCAATAGAGCCGTAAACAACGAAGGTAATTGACGGCGGGATGATGACGCCTATTGCGCCGGCGGTCGCCATGAGCGCAGCGGCGAATGACACGTCATACCCGACCTTGATCATCGCGGGGATGAGGATAAGTCCGAGCGCGGCGACGGTCGCAGGACCGGAGCCGGAGATGGCGGCAAAGAAGCACGCCACAATGACGCACACCATTGCCACGCCGCCCTTGAGATGCCCGACGCAGGTTTCGGCAAGGCGGATGAGCTTGCCGGAGATGCCCGACTTCTCCATTATGTTGCCGCCGAGGATGAAAAACGGAATCGCGAGCAGCACGGATTTGCTGGTTGCGGCGGAAACAAGCTGCGGAATTGTGCCGAGAACAACGGAGACGGGACGCCCCGCACCGAGCACAAGCATGGCGCATACGCTGGACATACCCAGACACGCCGCTATCGGCGCACCGAGGAGCAGCAGTACCGCGAAAACTGCAAGCAGAACAAAAGCTACCATATTTTTTTACTCCTCCTCAATATCGTTCCTGTCTCCGTCCTCGGCTGCCTCCAGCGCCTCCGCGACGGCATCCTCATGGGCAATGTTCTGACCCTTGATGAGGTGGACAAGATTTTGCGCGAAACGTATCGTTACAAACAGCGCGCCAATGGGCACAAATGAGCCGAAGATCCACTCGGGGAGCTGCGTGCCGGCGGTGATCTGACCCTTGTTGAACTGGTTGAGCGCCATGAACACGCCAAAATAGCAAATGATGCCGGAGAATGCGGTGGCAACCGCCATAGAAACGATTCCCATGATATGTGCCGCCTTGGGCTTAACGTGATCGGTGATGAGCGTAAGTCCGAGATGCGCGCCGCGCTTTGCGGCAATGGCAGAGCCCAGAAGGCTCAAAAGAACAAAGAGATAGGTCGTTATCTCCTCAGAGAACGAGAGAGAGGCGCTGAACAGATACCGCGCAAAAACGTTGACAAAGGTCAGCAGAGTCATGACGGTAAGGCATACGCAGACCAAAATCTCCTCGATATTGTCAAGAATTTTATTCATACATTTTCCACGCTTTCAATCAAAATAATAAAAAAGCTTATAAAATAACCGAGGACAGGGCACAGCCTGCCCTCGGAAGCAAGCCGGAAAT
The DNA here is from genome assembly GCA_963629655.1 of Butyricicoccaceae bacterium. Taxonomy (GTDB): domain Bacteria; phylum Bacillota; class Clostridia; order Oscillospirales; family Oscillospiraceae; genus Limivicinus. The sequence continues at coordinate 3,669 of CAVGKI010000151.1, forward strand.
TATATCAGCTCAGCCAAGCTCCACGCCGAACGCGGCGCATGCCTCCGCGCCATACTTCTCGAAGAAGCTCTGACGCAGGTCGGCAACGACATCCTTGAAAGGCTTAAGCTGCTCGTCGGTCAGTATATCGACCTGCATACCCTGCTCCTCAAACTCGGCAATGAGCGTGTCCTGCTCAGCCTCGACCTGATCGCGCCCCCAGTTGCACGCCTCGACCGCTTTCTCGGTGAGCATCGCGCGGGTGTCCTCGCTCAGAGAATTCCAGATGTTATTGTTTGCGAGGAAGAGGTCATTTTCATAGGTGTAGTTCCAAATGGTCATGTACTTCTGAACCTCGACGACGCCGGAGGTGGCAGTGATGCTCACGCCGTTTTCCTGCCCGTCAATTGTGCCCTGCTGCAGAGAGGTGAACACCTCGCTCCAGCTCATCGCAACGGGATCAGCGCCGAACGCCTTGAAGAAGTTCATGTAGACCTCGCTGCCCGGAACGCGGATTTTCAGACCCTTGAGATCCTCCGGTGCGGTCACGGCGTGCTTGCTGTTAGTGAGCTGACGGAAACCGTTGTGGAAGGAACCAATGGCGGTAATGCCGGATTCCTGAAGAACGCTGTCATAGTAGGCAAGACCGGTGGCGTCGATGACCTCGCGCGCCTCGGTGTAGTTGTTGAATGTCCATGGAACGGTGCCGATGGACAGGCGCTCGTCAAGGACGCTCAGCACGCTGGTGGCATATGCCGCAAGGTCGGTAGAGCCGTCGGCGACCATCTCAATGCCCTTCGTGGCATTGCCGCCGGCAAGCTGGTCATTGGGGTAAACCTCTATCTTGATGCTGCCGTTGGACTCAGCCTCAACAAGCTCCTTGAAGTAGTTGGCAACCTTGGTATCTATCTGGGTGTCGGTTCCGTTGACCGCCATAGTGAGGGTGATGGTGTCATACTTTGCGCCATCGCCGGAGGCGGCGGTGGATGCCGTGCTGCTGCCGCAGGCGCACAGCGCAAATACCATAACTACGGCAAGCGCGAGGGATAATGCTTTTTTCATGTTCTCTTTCCTTTCATTTTCTTTCCCCGTATCCGGAGCGGATTTTTTATTGTTCAACATTCTACATTGAACATCGTTCATTGACAGCATAAGACCATAGCACACAAAAGTCAATAACATTTTGCAAAATGCACAGCATTTTGGAGTTATGCAATAAATTCAGAGTGTATTTTTGCGCACCATGCACAAGTAGTTAAACAATTAACTGACAATTCAAATATTATCTTGACTTTGCGCACTCCGCTTGATA
>CAVGKI010000152.1:0-4856 GCA_963629655.1 Butyricicoccaceae bacterium
CCTGAGCTGCGGCAGAAGCGTTGTCGATCCCAACAAGTGCATCGGCTGTGGCATCTGCACCACCAAGTGCGAGTTTGACGCGATCCACCTCGTGCGCAACCGCCCGCAGAACAGCAAGATGATCCCCGCCGAGGACAAGTTCAAGGCTATCGGACCTTACGCCGCAAAGCGCCAGATCAAGATAATCAAGAAGCAGCTCTCCGGCAAGTAATCAAGTAATTTAACGTAAAAAGGCGCGGCGCAACACCGCGCCTTTTTTTGAAAGGCAAATATTATGCACGAACTCAGTATAGTCACCTATGTCATAGAGCAGGTCGAGCAGATAGCAAAGGACAACGACCTGACGAAGATAGAATCCGTCACGCTGGAATTTGGCGAGGTGTCGGGCGTTATCCCGGAATACCTTGTGAGCTGCTGGGACTGGTACGCGAAAAAGACCCCGCTCATCGAGGGTGCAAAGCTGCTGTACGAAACTATCCCCGCGCTCACATGGTGCAACAGCTGCAAAAAGACCTACCCCACCGTGCAGTACGGCAAGACCTGCCCCTACTGCGGCAGCGGGGAGACATGGCTCAGCCAAGGCAACGAGATGAATATAAAGGAGATCTCGGCGCAGTAGGCGGGTTTTTATATGTAGAAATTATATCCCGATTTTTAGGTATTGTGTATATTGTAACAATCATGCGAAAGTGATAATATATATACATCAATGACCGTTGAAGAAAGCGGTCGATATGTCTGATGGGAGAACAAAACACGATATGAAAGATTTGAAGCATCTGCTCTATTTTGAAAACCTCCTGCAGGAGGCTCAGAATGAGCTCATCCTCCAAGCGCAGGGCGAGGGCAAGGTGTGCGTGGCATGCGTCTGCGAGAACACCCCGGAGCCGCTGCTGAACCTGCCGGGCGCGTTCTCGGTGAGGCTGCGCGCGCCGCGCACAGGCTCGATGGAAATGGCGACGTATTACATGACGAGCTTTTTGTGCGAATACAGCCGCGCCCTGCTTGAGCGTGCGATAGAGGGCGGCTATAACTTTGCCGACTGCCTCATCACGCCGGACGGCTGCACGATGATGAACCGCGCCGTGGAGAATATGGAGCTTCTCAAAGCCCTTGGCAAGAACAAGGAGAAGTTCTTCTTCGAGTACATGGAGATCCCCATGAAAGCGGACGACAACGGGCTGAACCTCTATACGCTCCAGTGCAAGAACCACATTCTCACCCCGCTGCACGACAAATACGGCATTGACACCTCCGACACCGCCATTCGTCAGGCTGTCGCCGAGCATAACCGCGTGTGTGAGCTTATCCGCGCGATAGGTGAGTTCCGCAAGGGCGACAAGCCGCGCATAACGGGGTACGAGTTCCACGTTATCACCCTCGTCACCTACGTTGCGCCCAAGTACCTGCTCATCGACAAGCTTGAGGAGACGCTGGAGGAGCTGAAAACGCGCGAGCCGGACGAGAAGGGCTACCGCGCGCGCGTGCTCGTCGTCGGCTCTGAGGTCGATGATATCGACTTCATCAAGCTCATCGAGGACACCGGCGCGTATGTCTGCGCCGACCGCTTCTGCTACGGCTCGCTCCCCGGGCGCAACCCGATAATCCTCAACGACACCGAGGACGCACTCACGCAGGTCTGCCGCGAGTATATGTACCGTGGGCAGTGCCCGCGCTATATGGACACGGCGAAGATGAACGGGCGGCGCGAGTATGTCAACAAGCTCGCCAAGGAGTACGCCGCCGACGGCATAATCTATGAACAGATTAAATTCTGCGACCCGTGGGCGTATGAGCGCATGATGGGCTCACACATTCTGCATGACGACTATGGCTACCCCGTGCTGTCGGTTGACAGACCCTACTCCATCTCCTCCTCCGGGCAAATGCGCACGCGCGTTCAGGCATTTGTGGAGAGCATCGAGATAAAGAACATTCAGGGAGGGAGCCGCAAATGAGCAATAAGAGAATAGGCTGCGACAACTTCGGCAAATACTACGTCGAGGGCAAGCGCTACAGAAGCCGCCGCGAGTGGCGCGGTGTTGTTGATACACTGTATGATTATTCCAGATGGCTCTACAACTGGGTCAATATGTTCAAGATTGTCCTGTCCAAGCCGCGCAACGTGAAGGCGATGTTCCGCTATCGCTGGATGGCGAACTACCTCGCCGTGCCCATGATGATCGACCGGCACACGCAGGGGCTGCGCGGTGAGCATCTGCGCATCTGCCATGCCGAGCAGGATATCATCGTCGAGGACGTGGCAAAGCTGCTCGACAAGCTGTTCCGCGGCGACCGCAGGATAGGCAACGACACGGAGTTTTCCAAGAAGGTCGTGCTCATCGACGAGAACGAGATGCAGTCGGTTATGATGGGCTTCCCGACCGTCGTGCCGCTCAGCCGCGAGATCGCCTCCACCTATATCCCCGTGCTTCTCAACCAGCGCGCGGCGATACACTATATCGACGTGGCGCAGCAGTACGGGCTTGCGGGCGATGTCTGCCCCATGCCGGAGGCGGAAGCCGGCGTTTCCATCGACGACGACGCGCCGATTCTCGGCTGCTGCGCCGTTCAGTGCAACACGACCTGCGATGGCTCGCTTCTCGGCAACGGTGTCATTTCCAAGCGCATGGAGCTTGAGGACGGCATCCCCGTGTTCCAGCTTGCCACCCCGCTGCGCCACACGAGCGAGGACGTTCAGGAATACGCCGCGCAGGAGATCCGCAACGCCATCGCCTTCATTGAGGAGCACACAGGCGAGAAATGGGATTGGAACTATTACTTTGAGTGCGCTAAGCGCGTCAACTATGCCACGAAGTGCCGCCTCGAATGGCTCGAAATGAGCAAGACCCCGTACCCGCAGGTGTTCGGCTCGAACCTCGCGCTGTATACCGAGACCAACTACATGGCTATCAGCGGCAGGCTCGCCGTGTTTGAGGAGACCGACCGCAAGATCATGAAGCTGGCGGAGCGCGCATACAAGAAAAAGAAAATGGCGGCGAACGAGTATCGCCACCGCGCCATCGTCTGGGGCGTGCAGTCGCATTTCTATATGGACTTCCTCGTGTGGCTGCTCAACTGCTGGGGCATAGTGCCGCTGATAGACATGCTGTCCATGAACAACACGAAGATGATCGCCGAGGAGGACACGCCCGAGAACCGCGAGCAGGCAATATACGACATTGCCATGCTCACCGAGCAGATGATCATGCGCAACCGCACGCACGGCGGCTACAAGGTGCTGCTCGACGACCTTTGGGAGTTTGTGACGGAGTTCAACGCCGACATGGTCATTCTCTGGGAGCATATGAGCTGCAAGGCGCTCGACGGCATGCACGGCATGTTTGAGGAGCGCGCCCGCGAGTACGGCATCAACCTCGTTTGGGTCACGCATGACCTGTTCGACCCGCGCGTGGTTTCCCGTCAGGGTGTGCGCGACCAGATAAACACCTACATGCGCACCGTCATGGGTGAAGAGCCTGTCGATCCGAGCCTCGAAGTCCTCCACGATGAGGAATCGTGGTAACAAGGGAGGAGAACCGTTATGAAATTCGTCAAGAAAGCGCTTTTGAAGCTTCTCACCGTCGCGCTGGGTATCTTCGTCGTTACATTCGTGGTGTACTTCTTCAATCTCGACATGAAGCTCACCTCCGTGATGGAGGGCTTCATGCTCAAGCACTACGACAAGATCGACCGCGACCAGCATCTGTGATATATAATACTATCGCCCGAAGCCACGCTTCGGGCGATAATTTTTGCCTCTGTGTCAATAGTTGGGGTGGAGCAAAACAACGAAAATCCAAAGCACGAGATTGTGAGGTGCGCCGCGCACTCTCTTGAACTATAAAATAGAGCTAGTAAGCTGAAGCGCAATGCAATATTCTGTTTCTGAAAGTGTCGAAGTTTTTGACACCGAAGCAAACACGCTTGAGTGCTTTAGTCTTATTGTTGCAGCCCTCGGTAAAGCCGTTTGAGTAGGGAACATCGAAGCTGTTGAGAATGTATTTTGAGCAGTTGTGCATGGCTGTATAGAGCATACAAAGTCCTTTCTTGTAGTTTATGGTAGATTCATCATTAAGGATTTTCCTGTTATGCTCTACTTTTATTTTTGCTTTGTCTGCAAAAATGTTGGGTGCAGTCAATCTGTGCAGGGGGATAAAGCAGAAACGGAATAATATAATAACAGCATTGCCATAACGCATCAGCGCTCCGGGGATTCCCGGCGCGCTGATGTTTTATACTGTCACGTATTCCGTCCGTAGACGGTGGAAATATTTCTTGCGAATAACGGCTTTGTGTGGTAAAATACTTCCTGCGACGCAACTGAATATGGAATTTCTCATTGGGAAGGCGTTTTTACCACTCGGTAAAAACGTGCTCTCGACTTTTGCATTCCCAATGAGAATGAGATTTCAAAAGTTGCGTCGCGGCAAACGGGAGTGCGTTTTTCATGCGCAGTTCCGTTTGGAGCTGCGCATTTTTATTTTTGTTGTCGAAGTGGAGAGAACGCCAATGACCGAGAGCAAGAGAAATTCAAATATGGAGCTGCTGAGAGTAGTGGCAATGCTGATGATAGTTGCGTATCATATATATTGTCACTGTGTTAACTTACAGCTTTACCATTCTTTTATTCCGTATAAAAAATTGCTGCTGCTGACAGTGGTTTCACCGATGGGACAGATTTCAAATGCAATATTTCTGATAATATCAGGGTATTTTATGGCAGATAAGGAACGTGGCAGCATAAACATGGTTAAAATATCCCAAAAGCTGCTTTTTCAGCTTGGGTTTGCTGCGCTCCTGCTGACGTTTGCCTCAACGACGCTACACCTGTGCGCGGAAGAGCTGGGCACAAC
>CAVGKI010000153.1:0-4836 GCA_963629655.1 Butyricicoccaceae bacterium
CCGAGCTCAAGCCCGCCCGCGTTGCATACCGCGAGAAGATCAAGGGCAAGGTCGAGGCTCATGGCCGCCACAAGAAGCAGTCCGGCGGTTCCGGTCAGTTCGGCGACGTTTGGATCCGCTTCGAGCCGCAGGAGGAGCAGGACGAGATGATTTTCGCCGAGGAGGTTTTCGGCGGCTCTGTCCCCAAGAACTTCTTCCCGTCGGTTGAAAAGGGTCTGCGCAACGCAGTTGTCAAGGGCGTTCTCGCCGGTTATCCGCTCGTCGGGCTGAAGGCGACGCTGTACGACGGCTCTTACCACCCTGTTGACTCCAACGATATGGCGTTCCAGACTGCCGCGCGTCTGGCGTATCAGGACGGCATTCCCAAGGCAAAGCCCACCATTCTTGAGCCTATCGGGCTGCTCCAGGTCACCATTCCCGACGCGAATCTCGGCGATATTATGAGCGACATCAGCTCCAAGCGCCGCGGCACGGTGCTCGGCATGACCGCAGAGGACGGCATGCAGACCGTCGAGGCAGAGGTTCCCATGGCGGAGATGAGCTCCTACACCATCGACCTGCGCTCCATGACTCAGGGTCGCGGCTCGTTCACGTGCAAGTTCATCCGCTACGAGGAAGCACCCGGCAATGTCCAGCAGAAGGTCATTGAGGAGGCAAAGGCTCTCGCCGAGGCAGAATGATCGCATAACAAACTACTATCCGGCGGGCTTAGAAAAGCCCGCCGGTGCTGTAATACTCACCTAGGAGGTCACAAAGTATGACCGGCAAATGGACTTCACTGAAAAATCTCGGCTGGGCAATAGGCATCGCGGTGTGCCTCGCCGCGCTTTTGGTCGGGCTCGTTATCGCGAGCGTCAACCGCTACAAAGGCGATTCGTTCTCCAGCTCTACCGAGCTGACGGCGGAGAGCGTAGAGGGCAGCGACAGCGTGACACAGCTTACCCCCGGCACGTCCGGCAGCAGCACAGGCTCGCTCCAAACTCTGTCGGAGACGAACGATGCCGGACAGGAATATATCGACAAGCTCACTTTCCTCTGTGACAGCTCGCTTATCGGCGTGCGGGACTACGGGCTTCTTGCGGGCGGCACGGGCACGCAGCAGGTGTGGGGGACGGATACCGGCTCTCTGCGTGTGGCAGATTTGCCGACGGGGACGATAATATACCCCTCGGACGGCTCGTCCGTCACCATCGGCGACGCCGCAATGATCGCAAAGCCGGAGATTCTTGTGATATGCGTGGGGCAGGACGGGCTGAACGCCGTGGACGAGACGACGTTCAAGGCGTGCTACTCCGCCATGCTCACCAATATACAGTCCGCAAGCCCGAATACGAAGATAATCTGCTGCTCGATAAGCTCCGTCTCCGGCAGCTACAGCGGCGCGGACGGATTGACGACCATCATGGTAAGCGACGCGAACGACTGGATACGCGATGTCTGCGGGTCGATGGGCGTGTACTTCACCGACTCCGGCAAGGCTGTCGGCGACGGGACAGGCTCGGTGCTGAACGAATACCTCTCCTCCAACGGCAAGACGCTCAATTCCAGCGGCATAAGCGAGGTGCTTACCTACCTGCGCACCCACGCACTGACTACGGAGTGATAAACAATATACACCTCGCGAAGAACCCCGCGCAGCCGGATAATTGTCGGTCGCGCGGGGTTCTGCTTATACTGTTTTGCTTGTACTATTTTTTCAGTCTCTTCGTCAGCTCCTCGTCTGCTTCGGCGAGGAGAGTTTTATACTCTGTGTATATCACCTTGCCGGGGAGAGCGCCGGAGGGCTTGCGGACGTTTCTGACCATGGTGTAGTCCACGGGTATCTTTCCGGCATCGCGCCCCTGCGAATAGTACGCGGCGAGCGCTGCTGCCTGCTCCAGCGTGCGCGGCGGCACAGTCTCCCCCTCGCAGCGGATGATGACATGGCTGCCGTGCACGCGCTGCGTGTGCAGCCACATATCCGTGCGCCGCGCGAGCCTGCCGGTCAGCTCGTCATTCTGCGCGTTGCTGCGCCCGACAAGCACCTCAAAGCCGTCGTCCGTGACGAAGCTATACGGTGCCTGCGCGCGGACGCGCTCCGGCTTCCCGCCCTTGGGGCGGCGAAGATACCCTGTGTCTGTAAGCTCGCGGCGAATGTCGGAAATGTCGCGCTCGCTCTCGGCGCGCTCAAGCTCGTCAAGCACGCTGTTGAGATAGTCCAGCGAGCGCTCCCCCTCCGCGATGAGCCCGGTGAGGTGCTGCTCCGCAGCCTTGAGCTTGTTATACTCTTTGTATAACGCCGCAGCATTCTGCTGCGGTGTTTTCAGCGGGTCGAGCTCTATTTTTATCTGCGGGCAGTCCGGCTCATAGTAATCCTCGCATTCGAGCGTCCTGTCGCCGCGCCTGATGCGGTAGATGTTCGCCGTGATAAGCTCCGCCCGGCGGCGCACGTCCTCGCGCCCCTCGGTGCGCCTGAGCTCCTCACGCTGCGCGGCAAGCTTGCGGGCGAGGCGGTCGCGCAGGGTGCGCACGGTCTTGGTCAGGTCATGGCTGCGGCGGCGCTGCTGCTCGGCGCGGTCGCGCGAGAGATAAAACGCGTCGAGCATGGCGGAAAAGCTGTCAAAGCGCCGCAGCTCCGCCGATGCGCCGTATTGGCGTATGGGCATGAAGCTGAAATCCCGCGGCTTGCCGTCGATGCTTATCATCCACGGCTCTGTCTCCCCCGCCGCGACGCTCTCCGCGAGCGCCTCGGCGCAGTCGGGCAGCATATCATAGTCCCCGCCGCAGCGGTATGCCAGCTCCCGCGCGATGAGCGGCGACAGCCCGGAAAAGCTGTCCATGAGCCACTTGTCGACCGGCGTGCCCCTGTCCGCCGAGGCTATCATGGCGCGGCGCTCCTCATCGGGCACGGTGAAAAACGCGGGCTTTTCCTGCGCGGGCGGCAGGCGGTATATCATCCCCGGCAGCAGGCGGCGCAGCGCGTCCCCGGCAAAGTCCATGCGGCGCATACAGTCGATTATGCGCCCGTCCGCGCCGACGAGGATCACGTTCGAGCTGCGTCCGATAAGCTCCACAACGAGCTTCTTCTCCGCGCTCACGCCCAGCTCATCATGCGTGTCGAGCGTGAGGACGACCATGCGCTCAAGCTCCGGCTGCTCAACGGAGAGTATGCGCGCGCCGACAAGGTGCTTGCGCATGAGCATGCAGAACATCGGCGGCTCGGCAGGGTTTTCAAGCCCGCCGGAGGTGAGATGTATGCGCGCATTTCCAGTCCCCGCCGCAATGACGAGGCGGAGATTGTCGCCATTTGCGCGCAGGGAGATGAGCAGCATATCCCGCTCGGGCTGCTGCACCTTGTCTATGCGTCCGCCCTCTATCCTCTCGCGAAGCTCGCGCGTGAGGGCGCTGACGGTCACGGCATCAAGCGGCATCGTTCCCCTCCATTATCATCGAAAAGAGCGCGTCTATGCGCTCCGTCTTTCCTTGCAGATACAGCCAGCCGAACAGCGCCTCCAGCCCCGTCGCGGCGTGGTACTCTCCCTCCGTCGCCTTCTGCGGCACGGAATTGACCTTTGCGTTGCGCCCGCGCTTGTACACGGCAAGCTCCTGCTCCGTCAGGGCGGGCAGTATTTTCTTCACCGCCGCCGCCTGCGCCGGGGCATTGACATACGACACCGTCAGGCGGTGCAGTTTCCCCACGGCGGAATACCCACGCTTGCAGAGCATGGTGCGCGTGAGCAGCTCATAAACGCCGTCGCCGATGTGCGCCAGAGCCAGCATACTCATTGCGTTGACCTCGTTGAGCGTCATCTGCGGGCAAAAATAGTCCATGTTTTCACTCCGTTCCAATGCAAAAGGGCGTTAGGAACGCCCTTTTGACCGTATATTTCATATTGTCTCGTCCGTATAATCGGGCACATCGCCATTCATCACGGCGGCGCGGGCGAGCTCATCGTCCGACGCTATGCCGAGCTTGACCTGTATATCGTGCCAGCCCTGATAGTCCACGAGCACGCGGCGGGGCTTCGCGCCCTCATACGGGCCGACGATGCCCAGCTCCTCCATCTGGTCGACAATGCGCGCAGCGCGGGAGTAGCCGAGCTTCACGCGGCGCTGCAGCATGGAGACGGAGCAGGACTTTGTCTCAAGTATCGCCTCGACCGCCTGCGGCAGCATTTCGTCATAGCCGCCGACGCTCTCATCCTTAGCGCTCTTGCCGCCGTCGGGGGCGGACTTGTCCTCCGCCGCCTTGTTCATGAACTCCTCTATCTCGTCGTTCTGCGGGACATCGGAGACACCCTCCTTGATGAACTGTATGACCTCCTCGCGCTCCTCATCGGACACGAACGCGCCCTGTATGCGCGTGGGCTTGCCGCAGCCGACGGGAGAGAACAGCATATCGCCCATGCCGACGAGCTTTTCCGCCCCGGTCTGGTCAAGAATGATTCGGCTTTCCAGCGAGGATGAGACGGCAAACGCGATGCGCGAGGGGATATTCGCCTTCATCAGACCCGTGATAACATCCGCCGAGGGGCGCTGGGTTGCGATGATAAGGTGCATGCCGGCGGCGCGCCCCATCTGTGCGACGCGGCAGATGCTCTCCTCCACCTCCTTGGAGGCGACGAGCATGAGATCCGCCAGCTCGTCAATGACGATGACGACGCGGGGCATGGTGGGCTCACCGTTCTGCTCGCAGTGCTTGTTGAAGTTGTCCAAATCGCGCACGCCGATCTCGGAGAACAGGCGGTAGCGCTTGAGCATTTCCACGACCGACCATTGCAGCGCGCCCGCCGCTTTCTTGGGGTCTGTGACGACGGGGACATAAAGATGCGGAATGCCGTTGTAAACGCCGAGCTC
>CAVGKI010000154.1:0-4823 GCA_963629655.1 Butyricicoccaceae bacterium
CGAATATGCCCCAGAGCGCCTGTTCGCACGGCTCATCGGAGGATGAAGCCGCGTGGGCGATGGGCGCGGAGCCGAGCCCCGCCTCGTTGGAGAATATGCCGCGCGCAAAGCCCTGCCTCATCGCGCGCAGCATTCCGCAGCCGAGCATGCCCCCGCCTGCCGCGCGGAGAGAAAACGCCTCCCGCACGATGCGCGCGAGCATTTCCGGCACGTCTCCGGCGCGCACGATAACGATGAACAGCCCCGCCAGCAGATAAAAAACCGACATTGCGGGGACGAGATACGCCGTCACCGTGCCGATGCGCCGTATTCCGCCGATAACGACGAGCCCGACGGTCAGCGCGAGGAGCGCGCCGGTCACGGCGGGGTCGATATGCCAAAGCTCCCGCGCCGCGCCGGCAATCTCGCTGCTTTGCGCCATGTTGCCGATGCCGAAGCTCGCCGCGCAGCCCAGCGCGGCAAAGCACACCGCCAGCCACCGCCAGCGCCTGCCCAGCCCGCGCTCTATGTAATACATTGCGCCGCCGTGCCGCGTCCCGTCCGCGTCAATGACGCGATAGCGCACGGCGAGGACGATTTCCGCGTATTTTGTGCACATCCCGAAAAACGCCGAAACCCACATCCAGAACACCGCACCCGCGCCGCCGGCGAACATCGCCCCGGCAACGCCCGCGATGTTGCCCGTGCCGACCGTGCCCGCAAGCGCCGTTGTCATCGCCTGAAACGGCGTGAGCGCGCCGTCCGCTCCCTTTTCGCGCTTTCGGAAGAGCGAGCCGAGCGTGCGGTGGAAAACCAGCCCCGGTCTTAGCTGCACAAACCCGGTCTTGACGGAGAGATACACGCCCACCGCAATAAAAAACGCGAGCATTACCCGCCCCCACACAAAGGCGTTGAGGGCATTGTTTATCGAGACTACGGTTTCCATGCGCATCACTCCGGCTCATTCCTGTTTATAAAGAATATGCCGTCATATCTGCTTTATATACGCGATGTTGCAGAGAAGCCCGCTGCTGTACGCGCGGGTGTAAGCGTCGTACTCGCGGCGGCTTATGCAGTAGCGCCGCCCCCATGACGACACGGTCAGCCACTCATCGTCGATGGCAGTGACGCTCATATAGTGCGCCTTGACCGCGCCGATGCGCTTATAGCTGCCGTCCGGCAGGCGCGTGTACAGCCCCAGACGGTTATTCTGCCAGAAGCGCGGCATATTCGGTCCGACGGCGATTATGGCGGGGAGATCCGCGTCGATCATCGTCTCTATACTGTGCCACAGCTCGCGGTAGCGCACGCCCCACTGCGCGCGCAGCGGATATTTGTACGCGCGGAAGAAAAGGTTCATCCCGCACACGAGCCCCAGCCCGTTTATGCCGAACGGCGGCGTGAGCGGAAAATACCTGCGGCAGAGCGTTTTCAGCACGGCGTTATAGTCCGCCAACGGAATGGGCAGCGTCCGCCCGAAGCCGTCAAAAAGCGCGCATTCGCATCCCGCGCGGGTGCGGTGGGCGTAGATGAACAGGTCAGCCGCCGCCACAACGCCGCAGCCGCATTTTTTTATCACGGCGCTGTCGGAGAGCAGCTGGCTTCCGCCGTAGGTGAGCAGCCCGTTGTTGTCAACGGCGGGTATCGCGTGCCGCAGTCTGTGTTCGACCATGTTTTCACCGTCCTAATACTTTGACTATATATTAAACTATATTAAACTCCCCGTGCAAAATTTGCAATATCCGATTGACTTAACACTTCTTAACGCCTATAATGCAGATGATACAAAACGCCGTCAAAAAGGGGATAGAAACATGAACGAAATGCTTGATTTTCTGCGCGGCGAGAGCAAGCTGACCGCAGAATAATGGTCACTATATCCGAGCTTCAGAAGAAGCGCGCCTTAAACATTGTATGGAACTGCGCGGGAAGCTATGATTTTCAGCCGGATTTTAAGGCATACGACAGCGACGGCAATGCCGACCTCTATTGGAACTGCATTCTCGGCGCGGCGAGGAAGCATTACGACTACGCCCAATTTGCGCCGCTCTTCCGCGCGTTTGAGCAATATGAGGAGTCCGACGAGTACGAGGGGCTTTTCTGGCTGGGGCTGGAAAACAGCATATACCTGCTGGAGCTGCCGGAGCGCCCCGCGCTTGCCGCGCTGCGCGCGAAATATGCCCGCGCCGCCGTGAAAAGCTTTGCCGGGCATGACGATTATCATCTTTATGAGGCGCTCGCCCTCGCGCATTTCATGCGCGTGCTCGGCGACGAGCCGGAGCTGAACGGCTATGACCGAAAGCTGCTGGACGAGCTGGAATTTACGCCGGAGATGACGACGGAGGATATTGTCGCGCGCACAAAGGCGCTTTTTGAGCGCTGGTTTCAGATAAGCACGCAGGAGCGCCGCCGCACCAAGCATCATCTTATAACACCGGCGCTGCACCGGCGCGGCAAACGGCGGGGGAGCGGTGCGTTCCGCCGCTTCGGCATCGGCATTGCCGAGCACCCGGAGAACGCCTACGGCGGCTCGGGCACAGGACAGCAGCAGGAGCAGCAGCTGCGCACGAAAATGACCGAGACTGAGCTGCGCGAATTTATGGAGACGAAGTACGGCAAAAGCGCCCTCACACCGAGCGAGACGGGCGAGATAGAAAAAAAGCTGTGCACCGGCAGTCACGCCATGTGCCATCTGCATCTCACGCGCGGCGAGCGCCCTGACGCGGCGGGCATACAAAACGGCTTTGAGGCGCTCTCGCGCCAGCGCGAGGCGGCGCAGATAGAGAAAAACCGCGCCGACTACGCCGCGCGGAGCGCGCAGAACCGCCTTGCCATTGCAAGGCTCACCGCGAGAATACGAAACTCCGTCCTCATGTATCTCCAGCCCGCGCCCGTCAAGTGCAACTCCGGAAAAATTAACGGGCGGCTTGCATGGCGCGCGGCGGCGCTGAACGACGAAAAGGTGTTCATAAAAACCGAGCAGGACGACATGGGCGAGCTTTCGGTCGATATTCTGCTCGACGCCTCGACCTCGCAGAAGGGGAGGCAGGAGGTCGTCTCGGCGCAGGGGTACATGATAGCCGAGAGCCTGACCGCCTGCGGCATACCGTGCCGCGTGATGTCGTTTTGCTCCATGACGGGGTACACCATATTGCGCATCTTCCGCGACTATGACAAGCCGAGGGATAACAAGCGCATATTTGAATACGTCTCCAACGGCTGCAACCGTGACGGGCTTGCCATTGCGGCGGCGCATCATCTGATGAATCAGTCCGCGTATGAGCACAAGCTGCTCATCGTCCTCTCCGACGTGAAGCCGAACGATGTGGTGAAAATACTGTCCAAAAACGGCGGCGAGGCGGTGGCATATGAGCAGGAGGCGGGCATTACCGACAGCGCAATAGAGGTGCGCCGCGCGAGAGCGGACGGCATATCCGTCATGTGCGTGTTCACGGGCGACGATGAGGATGTACCGTCGGCAAGGACGGTGTACGGGCGCGATTTCGCGCGCATTCAGTCGCCGGATATGCTCGCCGACGCAGTGGGCAAGCTAATTCAAAACCAGATAAAAAATCTATAAAAACGCGAGAGCACCCGGATGAAAATCCGAGTGCTCTGATAATATCGAATTATTTCGCGCTGTACAGCGGCAGCACCTGCATTATGCGCTCCACGCAGCCGTCCTCGCCCAGCTTTTCCGAGTCGAGACAGAGGTCGTAGCCTGCGGCATCGCGCCACTCCTCGCCGGTGTAGTAGTGATAATACGCGGCGCGGCGCTTGTCCTCGACGCGGATGTGCCGTGCGACCTCGCGCTCTGACCATGAGAGGGAATAGGACGCGACGCGGGCGGTGCGGCTTTCAAGCGGAGCGTGAATGAACACGCGCAGCACCCCGTCAACACCATTGAGCAGATAATTTCCGCAGCGCCCAAGGATTATGCAGCTCTCCTGCCGGGCAAGCTCCTTTATTATCTTCGCCTGAAAGGCGAAGAGATTCGCAGTGGAGATATAATCGTCGCTGTCGGGCGGGAGAATATCGCCGGTGTATACCTTTTCCGCCGCGGAGATCATCTCCTTAAAACCGATGCGCTCGTCCGCCTGTCCGAACAGCCCCTCGTTTATCCCGCTTACCTCAGACGCGCGGCGCAGCAGGTCGCGGTCATAGTACGGCACGTTCAGCGCGTCCGACAGCTTTCTTGTGATATTATGTCCGCCGCTGCCGGTCTCGCGGGCGACGGTGATGATGAATTTTCCCATATGCACCCTCCCATTTATGCACCGAGGTACGCCTTGCGCACCCGGTCGTCCTCGGCAAGCTCCGACGCCTTGCCGGACATGGATATTTTGCCGGTTTCAAGCACATACGCCCTGTCGGACACGGCGAGCGCCATTTTCGCGTTCTGCTCGACAAGGAGGATGGTTATCCCGCTCTCGTGGAGCTGCTGTATAATGGCGAATATCTCCTTCACCAGCAACGGCGAGAGCCCCATCGACGGCTCATCCATCAGCACGATGGATGGGTCTGTCATAAGCGCGCGCCCGGTTGCAAGCATCTGCTGCTCGCCGCCGGAGAGCGTCCCGGCGAGCTGACGGCGGCGCTCCTTCAGGCGCGGAAAGTGCGAATACACCTTTTCGAGGTTTTCGTTTATCTTCTGCGCGTCGCGTATGATATACGCGCCCATACGCAGGTTTTCCTCCACCGTCATGCGGGCGAATACGTGCCGCCCCTCCGGGACATGCGCAAGCCCCAGCGAGATTATTTTATCCGGCGGGGTCTTTTGCAGGTTGTGTCCGTCCAGCTCTATCGTGCCGGAGGCGGCGGGAATAAGCCCGGAGATGGCGTGC
>CAVGKI010000155.1:0-4796 GCA_963629655.1 Butyricicoccaceae bacterium
AGATCGTTCACGCCGCCCACCGCGGCGAGAAGATCACCACCATCTTCGTCAACAATGCCATTTACGGCATGACCGGCGGTCAGATGGCTCCCACCACTCTTGTCGGTCAAAAGACCACCACCTCCCCCTATGGGCGTGACGAGGCATGGTGCGGCGCACCAATCAAGATGAGCGAGATGCTCGCGCAGGTTCCCGATTCCTACTATATCGAGCGCTGCGCTGTCAACAACAACGCGAATATTCTCAAGACCAAGAAGGCAATAAAGAAGGCGTTCCAGTACCAGATGGAAGGCAAGGGCTTCTGCATGGTCGAAGTTCTCTCCACCTGCCCCACCAACTGGGGTCTCAGCCCGGTCGAGGCTATGAAGTGGCTCGAAGAGAATATGATCCCCTACTATCCTCTGGGCGTGAAGAAAGATAAGGGGGCAGAATAACTATGACTAAAGAGTTTATATTTGCCGGTTTCGGCGGGCAGGGTATGCTGCTCATCGGTAAGTTCATGGCAATGGCGTGCATGCTCGACGGTAAGCATGTCTCATGGCTTCCCTCCTACGGTCCCGAGATGCGCGGCGGTACGGCGAACTGCTCCGTTATCGTCAGCGATGAGGATGTCGCGTCCCCGCTGGTCGATAAGGCTGATGCCGTTGTCGCCATGAACCTGCCCTCTCTCGACAAGTTCGAGCAGAGCGTCAAGCCCGGCGGTGTTCTCGTCATCAACAGCTCCATCATTGACCGCAAGTCCACCCGCGACGACATCACCGTTGTCTACTGCGACGCGATGAAGCTCGCCGAGGATGTCGGCAACCCCAAGGGCGCAAACGTCGCCATTTTGGGCGCACTGCTGGAGAAGATGCCCATCGTCTCTGTCGATAAGATGACCGAGGCTATCCGCATCGAGCTTGGCGAGCGCAAGCTCCGCTTCCTTGAGGGCAACAAGAAGGCTCTTATTGCCGGTATGGAAGCCGCAAAGTAAATCTCTCCTTTCTTACTCATATACAGACACAACGAAATCCCTGCGGAAGCGATTCCGCAGGGATTTTGTTGCAATGCGCTCTCAGGCATATACTATTTACCTATCCCGGAGTGACACGCCATTCCACGGAGTATATCACGGGCACGGTGTCCGTCGTGCGTCCGACAAGCTCACTGTAAGTGCAGATATTCTCCGCACGGGTATAGAGCCGCGTCATCTCCAGCACCGCATCCAGCCGCGCCGTGGTCATTCCCTGCGGCAGGGCGGAATACAGCCGCCGGTGCAGCCGCTCAAGATACACGCTGCCGCTCTCGGCAAAACCGAGCGTCTCTCCGTCCGCGCGAACGGCGCAGCCCTCCGCCACACCGGGCGTGGCGCGCAGAAGCGCGTCCGTCAGCGCCGCGCTCTCCCCGCGCGGCAGGGCGAGCGACAGCCGCAGATGTTGGGCGTACACCGGTGTCTGCACCTCCCCCGCCGTTATCTCCTCCGCCGCGCACGCCGCCACGTACTCTCCAAGGCTCAGCGTTCCCGGTGAATACACCCCCGTCAGCGTCTCCCCGCCGACTGTCACGGCATAGCCGATGTGCAGATTCGCCGCCGCCATGAGCACAAGCGAGAGCACGAGCAGCGCCGTCCCTATCCTTCTCCTGCTTTTTATGTCCACTCCACCGCCTCCTTGCAGTTAACATAACTTATATATGAATGGCGGTCAAGAGCTTCGACAAAGCATCTCCCCGTAAGCACCAACAATATAAATATCCCTATTTCCCGCTGTCGGCTGTGACGGTGCACTCCTCCGGCAGCTCCTCCGCGTACGTGACGGACACCTCGAACGCGGTCTTTTCCAGTGCTCCCTCATCCGAGAGCTTTATGTACCTGCGGCTCTGAATGCGCCCCTCCATGCGTAACTGTGTTCCCACGCCCCATGCCGCCGCCTCGCGTGCCTTGATGCCCCAGCAGATGCACGGCAGGTAGTCCGAGCGCCCATAGTGCCGGTTGACGGCAAGCATGAGATCGCAGATGTCCCTCCCCATCGGGGTGCAGCGCAGATTTGGCGCTTTGCAGAGCGTCCCCGTGAGCTGCACAAAGTTGCAGTCCTCCTCGTCGGTGAGGTATATCTCGCGGGCGAACACGGTTATGACGAGCTTCGCCCCATCTCCGCGGCGGTTGTTGAACGTGCGCAGCTGCCCTATGACGCAGATGCGTTCGCGCTCCTCCGCCTCCACCGCCTCCAGTTGCTCCGGCCTTGCTATGATGTTGAGCGTGTCGCAGTTGCCCGACAGGCGCAGAACCTCCAGCGGAAAGGTATAAAACTGCTGACCGCGGCTCGAATGAGAATACACGGGCTTCGCCGCCATTACGCCGCAGAGCCTTGCATAGTTTGTGGTTGATATCATGTCCATATGCTGCCGTCCTTTTCGTGAATAGTATTCATATGCTTAAATCTATTCACAGTCTGTACTTGAATATGCCGCGAGAAAAGGCTATAATAGGCGCATAATTTTATGATACAAAGGAGAGTTTTTGACATGGATATAAAAAACATACTCGAAAAATGCGACCACACCCTGCTGCGCGTGGACTGCACCTCCGGCGAAATACGCACGCTGTGCGATCAGGCAATAAAGTACAACTGCGCAAGCGTGTGCATTCCCCCCTGCCACGTCTCCGGCGCGAAGCGCTATGTCGGCGACAGGATGAAGATATGCACGGTCATAGGCTTCCCCAACGGTTACATGACCACCGCCGCGAAGGCGTTCGAGGCGGCGGACGCGGTGAAGAACGGCGCGGATGAGATCGACATGGTGATAAACCTCTCGATGGTGAAGGATGGCTGCTGGGATGCCGTGTCGAAGGACATCTCCGCCGTGCGCGAGGCGACGCGCGGGCATATCCTCAAGGTCATCATCGAGTGCTGCCTGCTGACAGAGGAGGAAAAGGTGAAGCTGTGCAAGATAGTGTCCGACTGCGGCGCGGATTATATAAAGACCTCCACGGGCTTCTCAAAGGGCGGTGCAACGCGCGAGGATGTGAAGCTCATGCGCGAGAACTGCCCCGTGAGCGTCAAGGTCAAGGCGGCGGGCGGAATATCCAGCATACAGGATGCGGAGGACTTCATCGCCCTCGGCGCGGACCGTCTCGGCACGAGCCGCATCGTCAAGCTTGCCATCGAGCAGGAGAAAGCGGAGCCGGAGGCTGCCGCAGAGAACAATAGCGAGGGCACTACCTGCTGAGCATCTGCCGCAGCAGGCGGCACAGCCGAAGTCCCGGTACGCTCAAGCCCAGCCACATCAGTGAAAAGCGCGGGCATATCTGCCCCATGAGGTCGAACGGCAGCGCCGAATAATCCCACACGCCCATACCGAGCGTGAGGTTGACGATGCACCCCGCGACAAACTCCACCGACGTTATCACCGCCGCGCAGGCGACAAGCTTCTGCGCGGCGCGCATAGGCGTGCCGGCAATGAGGTACATCAGCGTAAAGCACAAGCCCCCGCAGATGAGCATCGTCCAGTGCGTCCAGCCGCGCCACATGATCTCCAGCAAACCGTAAACAAGTCCGCCGACCGTGAAGACCGCAATATATTCCGGCATCTCTCTATCACTCCGTGTCCTATATTTATATTGCTAGCTTTCCCCGGGCAGTCGGAGTTTATCATGCGAAGAAAACAGTTTATCCGGAGGTACACATGACTAACGACAGCACGCTCACGCTGATAAATCGATACAGAAGCCCGATAATGGGCTTTGCCGCGCTGTGGATCATGTTTTTTCACCTCTGGCAGCCGCTGTTTGCCGACGGTGCGCCGATGGCGCTGTTCTATGCGGAGAATGTGACAAAGCGGCTCGGTTTTGAGGGCGTGGACATATTCTTTCTGCTGTCCGGCATGGGGCTGACCTACTCCATCGGCAAGCACAGCCTCGGCGGGTTTTATCTGCGGCGCTTCAAGCGTCTCGCTCTCCCGTTCGTCGCCGTTGCGGCACTGCGCGCGGTATGCGAGCGATGGGGCTGGAGCGTGTTTTTTTTCGTGGTGTCGGGGGCAAATTTCTTTGTTAATAGTATATACTTCTTTCTGTGGTTCGTCACGGCTATCGCCGTGCTGTACCTCGTTTTCCCGCTGTACTGGCGGCTCTTCTCCCGCGCGCGCTCCAAGCTTGTTTTCACGCTGGCGGTCATTGCCGCGTGGTATGTGCTGTCGCTCGCGCTGAAAGGGGCGATGCGAGAGGATATGTATGGCTTTACAAACCGCATTCCCGTTTTTCTCGCCGGTGTGCTGCTGGGCTGGTGCGCGCAAAACGCGGTCACGCTCCCCTCTCGCCGCGCCGTCGCTCTCATCGCGGCAATACTCGCGGCGGCAGGACTGGTGCTGAGCTTTCTGTGTAACTTCCGTGGGCTGGAGTTTATCCTGCCGGTGTCGAACTGCTGTCTGCCGGATTTTCTGACGGCGCTGGGGCTGACTGCGCTGCTCGCGGAGCTTTTCGCGCGGCTTGACAAGGGCGCGGCGCGCTGGATAAACCGTGCGCTGGGCTTCATTGGCGGGATAAGCCTTGAATTTTACTGCGTGCAGGAGTTTCTCGGCGGCAGGACGATCAACGCGCTGTCCGAGCGCGTGCCGGATGCTGCGGTGAACCTTGCGGTACTCGCTGCGGTGAATCTCGCGGTGCTCGCGGTCGTGACCGTGTCCGGCTGGCTGCTGCACAGGGCAAATGACGCGCTGTGGCTCGGTTTGGAGCACATTGGGCAAAAAGCCGACGACTGCAAAAAAATGTAGGTGTTACAATGATGTGTGACAAATAAGAAAAAAGGATAGCGAATAGGAGA
>CAVGKI010000156.1:0-1701 GCA_963629655.1 Butyricicoccaceae bacterium
TTGAGCTCCTCGCGCTCCTTCTCCGTTATCTCCTCGGCATAGCTGCGCCGCGCCGCCTGTATCATGCGCTCCTTGATGCGCCAGCCGACGAACACGCCGAACGCGAAAAGGCCCAGAGCGATAACCACTCCGAGCGCTCCGTATATAAACCCCATGTTTCTCTTACTCCTTTCAAACCGCCCTACCACGCATCGTTCTGACCGTACACATCGTAGAGCTTGTTCCCGTCGAGCACCGCCTCCTGCTCGCGGTCGGCAAGCAGCACTTCCTCCGGAATCTCCGGCACTTCGTACATACCCGACGAGAACAGCAGGAACGACAGCGCCTGCGTAGACGAGTCGACCATATCGTCATGCGCTCCGGCAGGGAACGCCGACCACTGGTCTATAAACGCCTCCAACCACGGTGCGCTCACGGGCAAAAACACATGGCCTGACTCTATCGCGGGGCTGACCGCGTTGACTCTCGACTCCTTGCCGCCTCTCGGATTGACGGGTATGCAGAACATCTCACGCTGTAGCACGTCGATTATCGCCGAGCCGTTGGCCTTATCCTCGATAAGCACCCTCTGTGCCTGCGGGTATAGCTGCTTGACCGAGCGTATCGCCTTTAGCGTGTCGGTGAACGACATCTGTCGGTTGAGACAGTAGCGTAGGTAATAGTCATTGCCGCGCTTGCCCCACACCGTTATTGCTACGAAGTCGCTGCTGTCAGTGCCCTTGAACGCCGCGTCAACGCTTATGAGCTGCGTACCGAAGCTCGTTATCTCGCGTGTGTCGTAGTACTGCCACCACTCACGCATGACGAGGTTGCCGCCCTCCACACGCGGTGAGCACTGGTAGAGCGCAGACCACGCACGAGCACCGCCGAGCGGATCGGATATGTAGCTGGCCTTGAAGTCTGCCAGCCATGCAGCGTCCTTGCCCAGCTCAGGGCACAGCGGCTCACCGACCTGTCTGCCGAGGGGGTCGTTCTCCTCAGCCTCGACCGGCAGGCGCAGTAGCCTGACGTTGTGCTCGTTAGCAAGCACCCTCGCTGCGAGATCGTCCTCGTGCCACGGGGTCATGATAATAATAACCTTAGCCCCCGCTGCAAGACGGGACTTGACCGAGTTCTGCCATTCCTCCCACACCTTAGAGCGGAAGGTCTCACTGTCAGCCTCCTCACGGTTCTTGACCGGGTCGTCAATGA
Organism: Butyricicoccaceae bacterium; assembly: GCA_963629655.1. Lineage (GTDB taxonomy): Bacteria > Bacillota > Clostridia > Oscillospirales > Oscillospiraceae > Limivicinus. Next base: position 1,192 of record CAVGKI010000156.1, read on the forward strand.
TAACGAGGTTCGCGGGGTTGCCGGTGATGCCCGAACGTAGGCCGCGGCTGATGAGCCTGCCCGTGTGGTTACTCAGCTCAAACTCAACAGCTCTGTCTATATCCCCTATCTCAACGCCGAACAGCGTCTTGCCGTACTGCTTTATCTTTTCCTTGTTGCGCCTACAGAACTTCTCGGCGAAGTCCTCGTTGTAGCTCGCGACTATCACCCTGTTCCGGGGCCATCGCCCTAAATACCAACTGGGTAAAGTTTCCGTAACTGTAATACTGTTGTGCGTCGGTATCATTGTCTTTCCCACAAGATAAATACCTCCATCTACCGTTATACAGTTACCGCGCACCGGCTCTATCTCGCGAATATTGCAGATAGAAATCCGTCTCTGCTTTGCAAACTCCGTGAGTCTTTTACGTTCAATGCGGCAGGGTATATATTCAGTCGGGTTAAATGCGACCTGCCAATACTCATGTCTGCCGACGATGCCGCTCGAACTCACGCACGGTTGAAAAGCGC
>CAVGKI010000156.1:1711-4656 GCA_963629655.1 Butyricicoccaceae bacterium
ACCCGAACGTGGCTATAAGTTCCTCAAAGCTGGATTTCAGCTCGGGATCAGCAGTTGTGAATACGACGCGGTGATGCTTTTTATCAACATAGCCGTCCGTATCTATCAACCCCGCGAGGAGCTCCATTCTCTGATGATAACTCGCGGTTAAATATTCCTCGGGGATATGCTTTTCGGTGCGTTGAAGGTAACACATCCCGTACTCGTGTAAATCTTTGCAAAGCCCTATATAGGAGGCTGTGATAACGCCGGTATCTTTGTGAACCCATTCTGAACCATTAGGATAAAACTTCCTACTCTCGTCAAGTGTAATCCGGTCAGCTTTGCACGCGCATATCTGCGGCTTGGTGTTTGCACCATCGCCCAGCCACACGCCGAGTACATACGGCTCAACAGCTACCGCCTTTTCTTCGCCCGCTATCGGAACTCTGCGAGGGAGCTGAAAATTGTATCTGTGACCGCGTTTTTTCTCCTGCGGACCATAACTAACGCGTCCCTCCATGAGCTTGGTTTCGACAACACGCCGACCGTGATCACTGCTGCACCGAGAATAAACAAGCCACTCATGGTTCTCGTGGCACTTTATTGTTTCGCCATTAGTGAGTGTTACCTCTCTGTTGGCAAAATACTTAGGATGAACATGAGTAACCCGTACTTTCTCGCCTTTGTGGTTATAAACGTAGTCCCCTGTCTTCAAATCACCGTGGTTTTTCCACCCGTCCGATGTTAAAACCGGTGTATCATCGGCTATCAGTTTGCCGTGCTGCGGCGGGGATTCAATAACGAGTATGTCGTAGGCGTGGCCGGTCTCGGTTTCGAGGAAGTCCTGCATGTTGTCCGCTATGAAGCGGCTCATCCGTGTTTCCTTCCACTGTGCGCCGTGGACGTAGGGCAGATACCACCGATACGCTCGCCGTGCCAGTTCACGCTGCGCAAGCTCGGCATTTATCACGTTGCGTTCCGACAAACATCGTTCACTCCTTTTGCTGTTCCTTAACAGGGCATAAATATCAAAAAACTTAACGACAGTTGAACACACCGCCCGAGACTATGTGAAAGGGGAAGAACACATATATCTTTCTTTGAAAAGGAGGTAAAAATGAAAGCACGGCTGCCCAGACCGCGCCCAAGATTGCCTCAGACGGTGCATTCAATTGTCGTTAAGTTTGATTTTATAGATGCCGCTCAAATGAGCCTTCTTTGCAGAGGGGGGCTTGGCTTTTAGAGCCTACCCCCTTGCTTACTTTTTACTCCATCTCGCTGTCTTCATCGGCAGCGCCACGAGTAAAAGCCATGCGCTGAAGCTCTTCATCGCTCAGTTCGCTGAGATTGATACTCTCAAAAGGTTTATCGTCGAGATTGCCCACCTCTACGCCGGTAGTCGGTTTCTCACCTGTAGTGTCTCGCGCAAACTTGGCCGCCTCAACATCGCCGTCTATCGCCTTTAGAACCATCGACAGCGCCAATGCATCAGCCTGCTGCGGGTTTTCTATGCCGTACAACTCGAGTATCTTCGCCGTTTTCTCATTAGTACTTGAAGCAGGCAAAGCAAGTATGTCCTTTAGCGCGTCTCTGATTTTGCGGCGACGCCTTATCGTCTCCCTTGCTTTCTTGCCGCCGTTGGAACGCTTCTTCTGGTTCTCGGGAGTGTTATCCCTGATGGCATTCGAGCAACCCTTGACGAACCGGCCTTTTGCATCTCTATCAGGGTCGTTATGCACAAGCGTCACCTCCATTCTTTGCTCTTTTTCTATCATACATAATAGCACAGAACCATACTGACATTCACTGACATACTTGCGCATTTATGCGTAAAATCCTGCTCGTTCGGTGTCAAAACGATTACGAACGCCGCGAGCCTTATAAAATTATAACCCTATCATCCCTCACTTCTTCCCTCATTCACCCCTCAAAAATAATAAAAGCCCCCTAATCAGTGTCATACCGATTAGAGGGCTGTTTAGCATTATCAGGCAATCCAACATTTACGCTCTCAAACAGTAGCGTGAGTGAACTATAACAATCTATAAGCTAATTAATATTAATAAATAATAATAATTAATATTACCATCTTCAAAATATTGAATTGTAAAATGCTGATAATTAAACACTCAAATCATCAATAGTTCAAATAATTTAAGCATCAGTTTATCAGCCTCTTATTGCTATTCAAACATTTAAGTTAACAACCAAATAATTGAATAATTAAAGCTTAAAGATTTTAAACTATTTGGTTTTTAAGGTGACAGTTTTTCTTCAATAATTAGCCTATAAATAATCAAACCATAATTCAACCAAATAACAAATAATCATGTTTGTAATAATTGGCTATTAATAAGCGTTAATACTCGTTTTTTAGCAGTAGGTTTTCTTTTATATTTAGCCTATAGGGGGCGCTCTGCGACGGGGCTTGGTGTTTGTAGCCTACCCCCACCCCCCTGCCCTCGTACCCGTGCTCGTGCGCCTGGGAGGGGTAGGGGTGGGGTATATATATAACACTACACAGCAAAGTAAAGCATAGGAGAGCATAGCATAATACACAGCAAAGCAGAGGCACAAGGGTTAGTAACCCATACGCTGTAGCTATCAAAGCGTTGATAATACAGGGTTTTTTGAATGCTGTCGCAAAGCTTGTCGTAAATCATACGCAAATAATACGGCAACTGTTGCATCTGCTACAGGGCCATCGGCCATGTGTGAGCGCGTGCGGTCACGTATGCGCGTAGGTGTGCGCGTGTGCGTCCGCATTATGCGCGTGTGAGCGTGTAGGCGTGTGCGTGTATGCACGTGCGTATGCCCGTTTGCACCCTGCATCTAATATGCAATATTAGGTGTTCTAATAATCGTTATTATATTTCGCTACAACCTCCCCTACTGCCTCTTTCGCTGTCAAGTATTATCACTTTACACCCATGTCAAGTGTTATTGCTTGACACATCAAGTGT
>CAVGKI010000157.1:0-1923 GCA_963629655.1 Butyricicoccaceae bacterium
TGCGCAGCGTGTCATACGGCGGTCCTGTTGCGGCAAGGATGGTGTCGCCGGGCTTCACTGTGGCAAACATTGCCGTCGTGAGCGCGTGGGTGCCGTTGACAAAGCCGAGGCGCACAAGCGCGCTCTCCGTGCCGAAAATTTGGGCGTATATCTTATCCAGCGTTTCGCGCCCCAAATCGTCGTAGCCGTAGCCGGTCGTGCCGGCAAAGCAGCTGTCGGACACGCGCTTGTCTTGAAACGCCTCCATAACGCGGCGGGTGTTGTGCTCCGCCACTGCATCTATCTTTTCAAACTGCCCCCGCACACGCGGCATGACGCGCTCCGCCATTGCGTATACTTCCGGCTTAATATCGCTTATCTTCATGCAAATCACTTAAGCTCCATGATAAGTTCTTTGAAATGCTTGCCGCGCTCGGCAAAGTTTTTGAAGCGGTCAAACGCCGCGCACGCCGGAGATAGGAGCACAATGTCCCCCTCCGAGGCATGAGCCGCCGCAGTGTGCACAGCGGTGTCAAAATCGTCCTCGCGGCAGACGCGCAGCGCGCTTCCGGCATAGTATTTTGACCCCTCTATCGCCGCGCCTATCTTATCCGCAGTTGCGCCCGTGAGTATGACCTCCTTAGCGAGCAGGCACAAATCGTCCCCCAGCCCGTCAAATGGGATGTGCTTGTCATAGCCTCCAGCAATGACGATGGGCTTTGTTTTCATCGCGCGAAGACCGGCAGCGGTGCGCGTGGGGCTTGTGCCGATGGAGTCGTTTATATATGTCACGCCGCGCAGGACGCGCACCTGCTCCAAGCGGTGCTCCACCCCGGCGAAGTGCACCGCGACCTCGCGGCAGTCCTCATCGCCGACAAGCCCGTCAACGGCGGCGAACGCCGCAAGGTAGTTGAGCAGATTATGCTCTCCGGGGAGCTTTATCTCGTCTGCGTGCATTATTACGCTGCGCTCACCGTCATGCACGCGGCATATCTCATTGCCGATGCACATAACGCCGTTTTCAATCTCCGACTTATCCGAAAAATATCTGACGGTCGATTTTGTGCTCTGCTCATAATACGGCGTGTGTTCGTCGTCGCGGTTGAGAATGAGGCGGTCACTTTCGTCCTGCTCAAGGAAAATGGAGCGCTTAGCGTCGATATAATCCTGATAATCCTTGTGCTTGTCGAGGTGGTTGGGCGAGATGTTCGTTATCACGGCGACGTTCGGGCGGCACTTCATCGAGTGAAGCTGGAAAGAGCTGAGCTCCAGCACGGCAAAGTCGTCCGGCTTCATCTCAGGTATCTCGCACAGCAGCGGGTGTCCGATATTGCCGCCGAGATGGACGGTATAGCCCGCGTGCTTCAAAAGCTCCGATATAATGGTGCTGGTGGTGGTCTTGCCGTCGCTGCCGGTTATGGCAACCGTGCGGCACGGGCACAGCGCGAAAAACACCTCCATCTCCGAGGTGACGACGCTTCCGCGCGCCTTGGCGCGTTCAAGATGCTCATCAAACGGCATAAGCCCGGGCGTGCGGAATATGACATCATGGTCAAGCCTTTCGAGGTAATCCTCGCCCAGCTTGAGCTTTGCACCCATGTTGATAAGCTCCAGCCCCTCCATGCCCATCTCGGCGAGAGTGCGCCTGTCGCAGACGGTCACGTCGCAGCCGCAGCTCAGCAAAAGCCGAATGAGCGGGGCGTTGCTCACGCCCACGCCGATAACGGCAATGCGCTTGCCCTTTAAGCCCTGTATGTAATCATTCAGTGTCAAGGTATCGCCTCCTAACCAGTCATAATATTATACGTCTTTTCGCGCCCCATTACAAGAATTTTATTGACTTGCGCGGCAAAAGCAGTTAGAATACCCCTGTTGAGCAGGCCGAACGACCGCGGGCACAAGGCGAAAGCCTGTGCGTGAGGAAAGTCCGGGCTCCACAGGGCA
>CAVGKI010000157.1:2034-4628 GCA_963629655.1 Butyricicoccaceae bacterium
GCATGGAGACATGTTGATGCTGTAAACTCTATTCGGAGCAACACCGTGGGAGGACGTATGGCCGGCCCGGCCGTCCTCAGGAGGTGGCTTGAAGCCGTCGGCAACGGCGGCTCTAGATAGATGGTCGTTTAAGACAGAACCCGGCTTACAGACCTGCTCAACATTCCGTGATTTTCAAGGCAGCGCCGCTTCATGCAGCGTTGCCTAATGTTTATGAGGGGGAGCAATGCATATGGACATGGACGTGCATCAGACCGTTGTTTTTATCATGGAGCTTATTGGCACGCTTGCCTTTTCCGCGTCCGGCGCAATGGTCGCCATTGAGCGGAATATGGACATATTCGGCGTGTGCGTGCTCGGCATATTCACCGCCGTCGGCGGGGGTATGGTGCGCGACATTATTCTCGGCAATGTTCCCACCGCGCTCATCGACCCGGTATATGTCATTGTCGCGGCAGTGACGGCGCTTATCGTGTTCCTCGTGCTGTATTTGAAAAAGGAGCATTTGCACGGGAAATTCCGCGCGGCGTATGACACGCTTATGCTTGTGATGGATGCGGTGGGGCTGGGCATATTCACGGGTGTCGGCGTGCGCACAGGCATACGCGCGGGATATGCGGACAACGCCTTTCTCCTCGTCTTTCTCGGCTCGATCACCGGTGTGGGCGGCGGGCTGCTGCGCGATATGATGGCGGGCGTGCCGCCGTATATTTTCGTCAAGCATATCTACGCGCTCGCCTCCATTGCGGGCGCTTGCGTGTGCGTGTTCATCTATCGGCGCTTCGGCGAGGTCGCGGCGCTTATCGCGGCATCCGTGCTCATCATTGCTATCCGCCTGCTTGCGGCGCACTTCCGCTGGAATCTGCCGAGACTGAAAATCGGAGAGAGGGAGGCAAAGACAAAATGAACGACAATATCACTCTGCGCATCGCCCGTCCCGACGATGCCGCCGCGCTGCTCGCCATATATGCGCCCTACGTGGAGCGCACGGCGATAAGCTATGAATACACCGTGCCGACGGTCGAGGACTTTGGCGCACGGATAGCGCATACTCTGCAAAAATACCCGTACATCGCCGCCGAGCGCGGCGGAGAGCTTGTCGGCTATGCCTACACTGGCGCATTCCATCCCCGCGCGGCATATGAGCATTGCGCGGAGACGAGCATATATATCCGGCGCGACTGTCACAGGCTTGGGCTTGGGCGGCGGCTGTACGATGCGATAGAGCGCATTTCCCGCGCGCAGGGCATTCTTGACCTCTACGCCTGTATCGCCTTTCCCTCGGTAGAGGACGAGTATCTGACTTATAACAGCGTGCACTTTCACGAGCACCTCGGCTTTCGCCGCGTCGGCGAGTTTCACGACTGCGCCTATAAATTCGGTCGCTGGTACGGCATGATGTGGATGCAAAAATCCATCGGCGCACATATTGCCAATCCCGCGCCGCTTGTGCCGTTTGGGGAGATGGATAAACGGGACGTTGAGAAGCTGATATAAAAATCTCTGCCGACATTTGCCGACAGAGATTTTCTGAGTATTATATGGTAATATGCTGCGCTATTATGCTGCTTCGGCAGCGGGTGCTGCTTTGTCGCTGCTAGCGGGTACTGCTTCGGTAGCTGCCGCCGCTTTGTCGCTGCTTGCTGTTGTAAGATTTTTCGCTATCATTTCGTTCTCTTTTCCGTTGAAAAGGAACCAGTTAGATACAATATCATCAACGTCGTCAGCAACATATTTTCCGTATATGAAATTGCCGCCGTCTATCGTATTGTTGACATCATATTTTCTGCCATCTTTAAGCGAATTTGTCAAAACCTCGCTGGCAATTTTAACACTTTCCTTATCCTTGATAGAATACTTCATAAGAGTGCCCTTGTACGTATATTCACTGCTCCCGACATTTTCAAGATCGGTAAAGTAGAACACTGACTGTGCGTCAGATGAAATGTAGAACTTTGGCAAATATTCTCCTGCGGCATCGGCACTTATTTTCTGCGGTTCTCCGCTGCCGGTATAGACATACAGCGACCACACGTCATTTCCGCCGACATCCTTATAATAGCAAATTGTTTTTCTGTCGGTTGCTACTCTAAAGGCACTTACATCTCCGGCAATCTTCGTTTCATCTGTTATAGCCGCACCGGAAATTTTTGCGGAGTATAATCTATCTTCCTCGTCCGTGTATAATATTTTGCCATTGTCTATTATGCAATTACTCAGTTTTTCCGCGACACGTTCTCTATCACCGTCCATATTCAGCCAATACAAATCATATCTGCCATCGTTGTAGCATGACACATATAAGCCGTCTATTGCAGATGTACAGTCGGAAATCTTCCCTTTCTCTGTATAAATATCCTTATAAGCAGCAATTGAATTTCCGAGCTTGTACTTTTCAATCTCGCCGTTAATCCCAACGTACAAGATGTTATTCGCCTTATCTGTAATCGTTATCAGGCTGAGGTCATCATTGTACTGCACATTTCCCACGCTGCCGTCAACAGAGCATAGTGTGTCCGTTTCCCCATCTGCGTAAATATATATTCTCGTACTGCTGCTCTTGCTCTGCGTTTCTGACCAGACAAGCTTATCCC
>CAVGKI010000158.1:0-4593 GCA_963629655.1 Butyricicoccaceae bacterium
CATTGCAGCAGGTAAGAATGATAAGAACGGACAGACCCATGCCAACGCCGTTGAACAGCGAGGTCGTGATCGCCATAGTGGCGCACATGCCGATCTGCTGAACGAGAACGGGGTTGTTGGTGATGAGGCCTTCTCTAAACTGTTTCTTGATATTCATTCAGCTTGCCTCCTTAACCCAATGCTTCCACAGCGCGTATACTCTCCGCGACCGCGCCCGCAACCGCTTCGGAGGTAATGGTCGCCGCGGTTATGGCGTCAATTGCGCCGCCCTTCTTGGCGAGCTTGACATCGTCGCCCTGACCGACGAACTGCGCGCGCCAAGTCTGACCGAATTCGCTCTGCTCGGCTGCCTTTGCGCCAAGCCCCGAAGTCTCAGCGTGGGAGATGATGGATATGCCGGTGCACTTATAATCCGTATCCACGCCGACAGCCATCGTGATGCTGCCCTGCGCGCCGGAATACGTGGTGGTGACGACATAGCCCTTGTCGCCCGCCTTGGCTATCTTGTCAATGGTCTGGAATGCGGCGGTGTCAAAATCAACGTCCTGATAATCGTCCGCCTCCAGAACGGCAGCGTATGCCTTTTGGGTCTTTATGCGATCCTGCTCGGCGATTTTGTCCGCCGTGACGAGGTTGACAGCGCCCAGAACGCCAGCGACGATGGCGCACACGAGGAACAGAACGACCGCCAGCTTAACTATTTTATTCATTACGCGCCCTCCTTTGCTGCCTTCTTCGCAGCCTTTTCAGCGGCAATGTCATCCTTGGACACGCCGAACTGATGGCGGCAGAACGCCTTGTCTATTGCCCAGGTGCACAGGTTCATGATGAGTATGCCGTAGCTGACACCCTCGGGATAGCTGCCGAAGTAGCGGATGAGCACGGTTATCGCGCCGCAGCCGAAGCCGTAGAGCAGCTGACCGGGACCGGTGACGGGGCTGGTGGCATAGTCGTTTGCCATGAAGAACGCGCCGAGCAGCAGCGAGCCGCACAGCAGGTTATAGCCGACCCAGTCGATGCGGCTGTACCCTTCGTGACCGAAGATGAACGTGAGCACGACGACGGTGGCGATAAACGAGGTCGGGATGCGCCAGGTGATGACCTTGCGCGCAAAGAGGTACACAACGCCGATCAGCAGCGCAAGCGCGCTGATTTCACCGATGCAGCCGGGCATATTGCCGAGGAACATATTCTTGAGGTTGATAACCTCCGGCATGGGATCGGTGGAGTTGTAGAGATAGGTCATCGGGGTCGCCATGGTGGTGCCGTCAACAACGCCCTTGAGGCTGTTGGGAACGACCCATGTGGTCATGTGATTGGCATAGGAGGCGATAAGGAACGCGCGCCCTGCCAGAGCCGGGTTAAGGAAGTTCTTGCCAAGTCCGCCGTAGAGCTGCTTGACAACAACGATGGAGAAGAAGCTGCCCACGATGGGAAGCCACAGCGGGGAGCTGGGCGGCATGGTCATTGCCATGAGCAGACCCGTCACCGCAGCGGAGCAGTCCCCTATCGTGTTGGACTTCTTCATGAGCTTGCGGTAAGCCCACTCGAAGAACACGGCGGAGAGCATGGACACCATGCACACGCCGAGAGGACGCCAGCCAAACTGGAAGATGGCAACTATCAGCGCGGGCATAAGCGCGATGATAACGTCCATCATTATGCGCCTTGTGTCGGTCTCGGTCCTCACCTGGGGCTGATACGCGACATCAAGGACAATTCTCACTTTATTTTCGTTTCCGCTCATTTGTTTGCCTCCTTTGCCGCCGCTTCTGCCTCGGCTTTAGCCTTTTCCTTGGCAGCCTTGGCTTGGAACATGAGCTTCGCCGTCTTGAACGCATGGGTCAGCGGCATTCTCGCGGGGCAGTTGTATGCGCAGCTTCCGCACTCGAAGCAGTCGGTGATGTGATATTTCTGCATCATGCCGAAGTCGCCCTTACTGTAATACATATACATGAACACAGGCTCAAGGTTCATCGGGCACACGGAGATGCACTTGCCGCAGCGGATGCAGGTCGGCTCATCGACATGCTTGTCCTCTTCCTCTGTGAAGAACAGCACGCCCGCCGTGCCCTTGATGGTGGGCGCGTCAAAGCTTGTGGCGCAGATGCCCATCATCGGTCCGCCGAGGACGATCTTGGTGGGGGTCTTGACGAAGCCGCCGCACTGCTCGGCAAGGTAGCCGAACGGAGTGCCGACGCGGGTAAGCCCGTTGACGGGTGCGTTAAGCGCGCTGCCCGCAACGGTGACAATGCGCTCTATCACAGGCTTGCCCTCATAGCACGCCTGATAGATGGCGTAGCACGTGCGCGTGCTGACGACGTTGCAGCCGACACCCGAGGGAATACCGCCGGGCTTGACCTCGCGCCCCGTGACCGCCTTGACCTGCATTTTCTCGCCGCCCTGGGGGTACTTCACGTCCTCCGGGATGATCTCGACACCGTAATTTTCGGGGTGATGGGAGTTGAGAATGTCGATAGCGTCCTGCTTGTTGACCTCGATGCCGTAACACGCCTTATCGAGCCCGGAGGCAATGCGCACAAGCTCAATGCCGCGCAGGAGCTGCTCGGGGTAATTGCGCATGGTGAGATGGTCGCCGTTGAGGTACGGCTCGCACTCTGCGCCGTTGATGATGAGGGTATCGACCTTGCCGATGCCGCCGCGAATCTTGAACGCGGTCGGGAACATTGCGCCGCCCATACCGACGACACCCGCCTGACGGATACGCTCAAGTATTGCTTCGGGATCCTTGAGCTGCTCCTCCGTGAGGGGTGCGAGGTCTGTGCACGGGGTGTCCTTGTAATCGTTTTCGATCACAACGGACATGACCATGTCGCCCAGCGGGTGGGGTCTCGGCTCAACAGCCACAACCTTGCCCGAAACGGAGGCATGGACAGGTGCGGAGACAGGAGCGGGGTTCTCGCCCACCACCTGACCCATCGTCACATAGTCGCCGACTGCAACCGTGGGCTTGCAGGGTGCGCCTATATGCTGCGCCATAGGGATAACGACCTGAGGAGGCGGTGCAATGACAGTCATCGGAACTTCCGGTGCCTTCATGTAATTGGGATGCACGCCGCCTTTAAAAGTGTGGGACATAATAGCTTCACCTCATAAAGTATTCGCGCGTATATAAAATTATGTACGATGTATGAATTTTAGCACAAGTGCAAATGCTTGTCTACACGATTTAGTACAAAAAACGTCAAGAAATCAAGATAAGTTATTAACAATCCTGTCAAAACGTTAGCAATCACCCGTTTTTGCGTCAAATCAGGCAATTTGTCATATTTTTGTGGGATTATGTATACCGGCTGTATTTTGATGGGAAAAGATGAAATGCGCGCCGCAGTATACGGCACGCATTTAGCTTGCTCCTGTCTTTATTGTATTTACTTCATATCTGCGGCTATTGCGTCGGCAAGCGCGTCCAGCTCGGTCAACTGCTCCTCGGCGAGAGAGGAGCGCACAGTCACGTTCTCGCCGATAAACTCACACTTTTTGAGCGCGGAAAGCATATCGCGCATGAGCTTGCCGCTTGCGGGTGCCCAGCTTCCGTTCTCGATAACGGCAAGCTTTCGGTTTTGCAGACCGTGATTTATAAGGTCGTGCAGCAGGTCGTCCATCGTGACGAACACGCCCGCATTGTAGGTGGGCGCAGCAAACACAAGGTGACTGCACCGAAACGCGGCGGATATTATCTCGCTTGCGGGTGTGACGGACGCGTCAAACATACGCACTCTTACCCCGCGCTCCACCAGCTTCACGGCGAGAATATTTGCGGCGTTCTCCGTATGCCCGTACACGGAGGCGTAGGCGAGCATAACGCTCTTCTCCTCTGGCGTGTAGCTGCTCCAAAGGAGATACTTTTCAAGGAAGCGGTCAAAATCGCGCCGCCATACAAAGCCGTGGAGCGGACAGACATGGCTGATTTCCAGCCCTGCCGCCTTTTTCAGCACCGCCTGCACCTGAATGCCGTACTTGCCGACGATGTTTGTGTAGTACCGCCGTGCCTCGTCGAGGTTTTCGGCAAAGAAGTCCGCCTCGTCGGCGAAGAGCCGCCCGTTGAGCGCACCGAACGTGCCGAAAGCATCGGCGGAGAAGAGAAGCTTGTCCGTCGTGTCATAGGTCATCATGACCTCCGGCCAGTGCACCATCGGTGCCATCACAAATGTGAGCTTGTGCCGCCCAAGGTCGAGCACGTCCCCCTCCTTCACGATGTGCAGCCTGTCGGCAAAGTCAACGCTGCGGAAGAAGCTTTTCAGCATTGTCTCCGTCTTGCCGTTGCACACGAGCTTCACGCCGGGGTAACGTGCGATGAGCGCCTCTATCGTCGCAGCGTGGTCAGGCTCCATATGCGAAACGATGAGATAATCCGGCGTTCTGCCGCCGAGCGCATAGGCAAGGTTTTCAAAATACGTCTGATACACCGCCTTGTCCACCGTGTCAAACACGGCGACCTTCTCGTCGAGCATCACGTAGGAGTTGTAGGACACGCCGTCGGGCACGCTGTACACACCCTCGAAGCAGGCAAGCCGCCGGTCGTCAGCGCCGACCCAGATAAGATCATCAAGGACTTTTCTTGTGCAGTGC
>CAVGKI010000159.1:0-4580 GCA_963629655.1 Butyricicoccaceae bacterium
AACCCACGTATCCAGCTTGGAAGGCTGGTGTTCTACCATTGAACTACACCCGCACGGGTCGCTTCCTCATTCAGCCAAGAGATAATACCATACTTTACGCCCGCCTGTCAACAGCTTTTCGAGAAAAATTTCACGGCGAGCCGAAATTTTCGACCCGCCGCGCATTATTTTTCTTATATTTACCGATTTTCCCGCCTACCGACCTCTGCGGCGGAAGCGTGTCTTGAGCTTGTAGAGCTTGTAGTCAAGCTGATTCTTAAATTGCTCCACCCCGCCCGCATTCATGATGAGCATATACACGCCCAGCGCGATAAGGCACAGCAGCGCAATGAGCATCACTGCAACGAGCACGCCGTTCTTTGAGCCGCCGCTGTGCTTCTCCGGCGTGACTGACGGCACGGGAGAGGCGCTGACAGACGGACTCGCAGAGGGGCTTGCCGACGGGGAGACCGTGGGCGACGGGCTTGCATTCGAGGCGTTGACCGTGACGGTGAACGTCGTCATCAGCCCATTGTAGCGCACGCGCACCGCCTGTGACCCGGCAGAGCTGAGGACGCTCGGCTCGCAGGTGTAGCCGCTGGTGATGAGCTTGTCGCCGAGTTTCAGCACAAGCCCGGAGGTGTCGAGATTATCGCCGACGGTGTAGACGAGCTTCCCGGGAGAGGAGGCGATCTCAAGCGTGCTTGCCGTCTGCGATGCTTCGACGGTGACGGTGAAGGTGCAGGTCTTGTTCTTATAGGTCAGCGTTATCTCCTGACTGCCGGCGGTGTTGAGCACGCGGGGCGCGTAGGTATAGCCGGAGTCAAGATCCGTATACGTGCCGTCCGCCATGTACGCGCGAAAGACGAGCCCGGTGGTGTCCAGCTGCTCCCCCTGCTTATACGTGGTCTTGGAGGGCAGGGCGACCATGCCGATGCCCTGTATGCTGTCCTCCTCGGTCGTGACCGTGACGGGTATGGAGCAGCTCTTCCCGCCGTAGGTCATCTCCACAAAAACCGTGCCGGTGCTCGTAAAAATGGTGGGGAACACGTTGAAGCCGGAGGATATCACCTGCTGCGAGCCGTCGCCGTAATTGACAATGAGCGACAGCCCCGCGGTGTCGATGGACTGCCCCACAATATAGCGGGTCTTGGTGGGCATGGTGTTTATCATGATGCTGCTCACGACTGCCTGCGTAACGCTGACGGAGATGGGCGCGGAGCTTGCAGTGGCACTCATGCCGTTGGCAGCGGTGTTGGTGACAACGCAGTAATAATACGTCGTGCCGACGGAGGCAGTGCTTGCTATATACTCCGCACCCGTCGCGCCGGAGATAAGCGTCCCGCCGTAGGTGGTGCCGCCGGCGGAGCTGTACCACTGATAGCTCAGCGTCCCGCCGTCCGTCACACTTGCGCCGACGGAGAGGCGCGCCTCGCCGCCGACATAGCAGTTGACGGCGGCGGAGGTGCTCACACTCGGCGTGGCGGGAACAACGGTGATCTGACAGGTGACGGTTTCGACGGTGCTGCCGTTCGTATCCGTGACCGAGAGATAGAATGTATAGCTGCCGGGGGCGGTGGGCGTTCCCGTGAGCATTACCGCGCCGGAGGTGCCCTGCGAGATGGCAAGCCCCGGCGGGAGCGCATAGCCGTCCTGTATCTGTATACTCTGTCCCGCAGAGAGCGTCGTTATCTGCTGGGGGATTATCGGCGTGCCTGCGGTCACCTGCGGCAGACTCGTGCTCTGAACCGCATACGCGGCTGTGGGCAGTATTGTAAGCATCATAAGCACGGCAAGAGCCAATGATATAATACGCTTTTTCATCGCATAGTCCTTTCGTTCTGATGCGCGGTGATACGCAGCATCATTGAGTGTATATAATGGCATAAATGCATGGGATTTGTCAACAACAACAAGGTTAACAATGTGTCAATTCGTGCATTTTCGTCAAAAAGAGCTAAAAAATCTTTACTACTGCGGTTGAGATAAGCACAATGCTGTGCTACAATATGTTCAATAAGGAAAGCAAACGGAGGGATCCCGATGTCTCAAAATGAATGGTATAAGGAGATGGCGGTCTATCAGATATGGCCGCGAAGCTTCTGCGACGGAAACGGCGACGGTATCGGCGATCTCTGGGGCGTGCTGAGCAAGCTGGACTACATCAAGAGCCTAAATGTGGATGCGATATGGTTCTCGCCGCTCTACCCCTCGCCCAACGCCGATTACGGCTATGACATCTCCGACTATATGGACATACACCCCGATTTCGGCAACCTTGAGATATTCAAGACCGTGCTGGACGAGGCGCACGAGCGGGGGCTGCGCGTTTTCATGGATCTCGTCGTCAACCACACGTCCGACGAGCACCGCTGGTTCAAGGAGAGCCGCAAGAGCCGCGACAACCCGTATCACGACTACTATTACTGGCGACCTGCGCAGTACATCGGCAAAAAGCGCCTGCCGCCGAACAACTGGACGAGCCAGTTCGAGGGCGAGGCATGGGAGTATGACAGTAACTTAGACGAATATTATCTGCATTTGTTCGCAAAAAAACAGCCGGATCTCAACATGGACAACCCAAAAGTCCGCGAAGAGGTCAAAAACATCATGCGCTTTTGGCTGGATATGGGCGTGGACGGGTTCAGGGAGGACGTGATAACCTATATTTCCAAGACGCCCGGTCTGCCCAACACCTATCCGAGGCTGCCCGCCGCCAACGGCATGCAGCACTACTCCAACCGCCCGGACGTGCACCGTTATCTTGCCGAGTTTAAGCGCGACGTGCTGCGCGGGTACGACTGCTTTGTTGTGGGGGAGAGCCCGCTGACAACGCCGGAGGTCGCGCTGCGCTACGTCACGGAGGGCAAGGACAAGGTGCTCGACGAGATGATCGGCTTTTCGCACATGGAGGCGGACTGCTTCATGACGGACTTTATGCCGCGCCCGTTCGACCTGAAAAAGATGAAGCGCGCGTTCACCTCGTGGCAGAAGAAGCTGGAGGGCAAGGGCTGGAACGCGCTGTATATCGAGAACCACGACCATCCGCGCATTATCTCCCGCTACGGCAGCGAGCAATACTGGAAAGAGAGCGGAAAGATGCTTGCGGCGATGTATATGCTCCAGCGCGGCACGCCGTTCATCTATCAGGGGCAGGAGATAGGTATGCTCAACATCGCCCTGCCGCGCATAGATATGTACAAGGATGTCATGACCGCCAACGCTGTGCGCATTGCGTCAAAGCTTCTGCCGGCAAAGCGCGTGCTGCGCCTTGTGCACGAGCGCAGCCGCGAGAACGCCCGCACGCCCATGCAGTGGAGCGCCGAGCCCAACGCCGGGTTCAGCACCGCCGCCCCGTGGTTCTACGTCAACGGCAATTACCACAGCATAAATGTCCGCGACGAGGATGCTGACCCAGATTCCATCCTCAACTTCTACCGCAGGCTTATAAAATTCAAAAAGACCAGCCCCGTCGCGCTCTACGGCACATATAAGGAGCTTATGCCCGAAAGCCGTGAGCTGTATGTGTATGAGCGGGAATACGAGGGAAAGCGGCTGCTGGTGGTGTGCTCGTTCACAAATAAGCTTGTGCGCTTTGAGCTGCCGGAGCGGTACGACCTTGAAAGGGCGGAGCTCGTTCTGGCAAACTATGAGCACAACTTTGTCATTGCCAACGGCTACACAACGCGCCCGTATGAGCTGCGGGTATATCTCTGGGGGTAAGAGAATGAGAGAAACGACGGAAAAAGCCTATGCAAAGCTGAACATCTCCCTCGACGTGACGGATAAGCGTGACGACGGCTTTCACAACATGGTCATGGTCATGCAGACCGTATCACTGTGCGACGATATACATATCACGCTCACGGATACGCCCTGCGTGCGCGCGAGAAGCGACCTGCGCTTTATTCCGGGGGATGAGCGCAACCTCGCCGTAAAGGCGGCACTGCGCTACCTTGCGGAGATAGGGGAGACGCAGTGCGGCGCGGATATAGAGATCAAAAAGCGCATACCCGTCGGCGCGGGTATGGGAGGCGGCTCTGCCGACGCTGCGGCGGTGCTGCGCGCGATGAACCGCCTGTTTGACGGTCGTCTGGACGGCGCACGCCTGACGGAAATATCGGGCGAGGTGGGGTCGGACGTGCCGTTCTGCGTCAGCGGCGGCACGGCACTTGCCGAGGGGCGCGGGGAAATACTCACGCCGCTGCCGGACTTCCCGGAATGTGCGTTCGTGATATGCAAGCCGGAGTTTTCCATCTCCACGCCGGAGCTTTTCAGAAAGCTCGACATGCTCCGCTCGCGCCACCACCCTGACACGGCTGGCATCGTGGCGGCGCTGCACGCCGGGGATCTGGCGCAGATATGCCGCCGGATGTACAATGTTTTTGAGTACGTCGACGACCGGCGCATGAGAACCGTGGCAGAACTGAAAAATGCGCTCTTAGACGCGGGCGCGCTGGGCGCTGTGATGACGGGGACAGGCTCGGCAGTGTTCGGAATATTCCCCGATGAAGCGGAGGCCGAGGGCGCGCTCGCCGCGCTCGACAGTCTGGAGTGCTTTCGCTGCACGGCGCTGCCCGTGGGGAAAATAGCTGTATAAG
>CAVGKI010000160.1:0-4507 GCA_963629655.1 Butyricicoccaceae bacterium
ATAGTGCAGTTTTCGCCGCAAGGCGGAAACGGAACGGTGTTTGCTCCTTCTGACGCTGGTGCGGGTAACAGGGGTCGAACCTGCACGCCTCTCGGCACGAGAACCTAAATCTCGCATGTCTGCCAATTCCATCATACCCGCGGATATTCTATTGAACAAAGCTGCTATTAAAAAAACCTATTGCCGGAGCAATAGGTTTTTGTGGAGCGGCTTACGAGGCTCGAACTCGCTACCTCCACCTTGGCAAGGTGGCGCTCTACCGGATGAGCTAAAGCCGCAGCAGCAACGTGATATATAATATCACAATTTGCTGAATTGTCAAGCACAAATTTTCTTTTTCGTGCGGCTTTTCGCGCACGGCGGTCTGCTGCTTTTCCGTCGGCAGGTGCTTTCTCTCCCGTCCTTGTCAATCAAGAGTATCATACGTCAGGCTGCCCGTGCAGGCGGGATAGGCTGCCACATCCCAGCGGTAGTCCTCCCAGAAGCTCCAATCGGGCTTGAGAAAGTCGCTCTCCACATTGGCATCGGTCAGCCCCGCATCGACATGATAATACTCACCGTTGACGCGCACAATATTCCAGCAGTGATCCTGCCAGCTACGCTGCCCGTAAACAATGCGGCAGTCAACACCAAGCTGACGGCACAGCTCCACATACGCCAGCGCCGCGCCCTCACTGTCGGAGGTGTGCTCTATAAGTGCGGAGTATATCGAGCCGCCCTGCCCCTCTCCCGTTATCTCGCAGTGTTCAAGGAGGTATTCATATGCCATGAGCGCGCGCTCCCCCTCGTCCAGCTCGTCCGCGTTTACGTCCTTAAACGGCTCCAACGCGGTGAGCTGCTCCTTCTTCGCGGCAAGCTCGTCCGTCGACATGCCGTAGCGCAGGTTTATCTCATAAAGGCACTGCATATTCGCGCCGGAGTACACATTCACGCTGACGGTCGGTGCCTTGGGCGCAGTGACTGGATTCTCGCGGTAGACGCGCGTGACCGTCCCCTCCATGTCCTCCGCACTGAAGGAGCTGCGGTTGATGAGCACGACAAGCTTCGTCTGCCCCTCATCAAGCGCGGTCTTTATTAGCTGCTCCACCCCCGTGGAGTAGGGCAGCTTCACAATATTCGCCGCATTCTCGACGGAGGAGGCGTAGCGCACGTGCACCTTCGCCTCATAATACGTGACAATTTTCGACAGCTCATAGGATATATTGTCCACACAGTAGGCGCAGAGCGCATCCTGCGTGCGCACCTGCCAGCAGGCGTTCGCCATATCCTCGGTCGCGTCACCGTCATAGTCGGCATCGAAGATGATGCTGCCGTCAGCGTCGCCGTCTGAGACAAGCGCACGGATGGTCTGCTTGAGAGCGGAGAAGTTGTGCACCGTGACCCGCTCCCCGGTCTGCGTGCTGTCCTGCACCGTGGGGACATAGTCCTCAATCTGCACATACTCCTTGTCAAAAACGCTGCCGCACGCGCCGAGAAGTGCGAGCGAGAGAAGCGCCGAAAGCACGCAGCAAAGCTTTTTTCCCATGTCCGTCCTCCGTCCGTTTTGTGTCGGTCTACTGTTCCTGTATATTCTCAAAGCCGTTGCCGAACACATTTTTCGCGTCGGACACGATGAGGAATGCGTCCGGGTCGAGCGTGCGCACAAGTCGGCGTATCTCGGCGATCTGCGGGCGCTTTATCACGCACATTATCACCTGCTTCTCCTCGTGGGTATAAGCCCCCTCGGCGTGCAGCAGCGTGACGCCGCGATGGAGAATGCCGGAGGTTATCTCACGGACGATCGCGTCGGTGTCGCGGCTGACGATATAGACGATGCTGGAATTATCAAAGCCGTAGAGCACAAGGTCGGTTGCGCGGCTGACGACGAACATGCAGATGAGCGAGTACATCGCGCTCTCGACAATGTGGAAGATAAGCGCATACGCCGTGACAACAAGCGCGTCCATCACGAGAATGAGCGTGCCGAAATTGATATACGGATAGCGGCGGCGCAGAAAGCGCGCAACTATGTCGACACCGCCGGTCGTCGCGCCGACATAGTACACCGTGCCGAGCCCGATGCCTTTTACCACTCCGCCGATGATGCTGCCAAGCATGGGGTCATTGGTGGCTGCGATATTGGTCATGGCGGCAAGGTCGATGAACACGGAGTAAAACAGTGTGCCGGCAAACGAGCCGATGATGAACTCCGAGCCGAATTTTTTCCACGCGGCGATAAAAAGCGGCACGTTCATCACGATGCTCAGCACGCCGACAGGCGCGCCCGTCAGACGGCTGATGATCTGCGCAATACCTGTCAGCCCGCCGGAAACAATGGAGTTGGGCTGCATAAAAAACTGAAATCCAGCCGCGCCCACGGCAGAGCCGAGCGCGATGAGCAGGTATTTGACAACGCGTGACATCGCGGTGCGCTTGTCAAGACGATTTTTGATAAAACCCATACGGTCTCCTTTACAGCAGCGATAGCTGCTGCTCCCCCTTGTCCTCGCTGCGCAGCAGCGCACCGGCGGCGGGCAGACTGCGCACGCGGTAGCGCGCGGCGTTGAGAATGCCGGATTCGGCGGCGGGCACGGCGCGCACAAGCTCGCGGCGGGGCTTGAGCGTCATGACACCTACCCCCTGTGTGGAGCGGCTTGTCTTGGGCTGGAGCAGTGAGGTGTTGAACATGAGCGCGCGCTCATCGCTTGACACGCACACGATATCCGTCTCCTCCGTCAGCACGAGCACGGAGACGAGCGGGCTTTTATCCGAATACGCATTGACGAGCTTTTTGCGGTTTGTCTTTGTCTCAAAGGCGCTCATCTCCACGCGGGCGATCTTGCCGTTGGCGAATGCGAAGAGGATATTCGCGCGGTAATCGCCGGGGTCGAGCATGGTGACGACGCTCTCCCCGTCGTCCATGCCGAGCTTTGTGGGCAGATACGTGCCGAGGACGGATGCCTTGCAGTCGTCAAAGTCGGACACACGCGCCTTGTATATCTGCTGCTTATCCGTGACTATCAGCACCTCGCGGCGGTTGGAGGACTCGAAGCTGAGCTTCAGCGCATCCCTGTCCTTATACTTCTGCTCGCTGCTCATGCGCAGGGACTGCGCGGTTATCTTCTTGAAATAGCCCTCGCGCGAGAGGAAGAGCGTGACGGGGTAATCCTCCACCTGCTGCTCCTCGGTGTATTCTGCCACCTCGGCGGCATAGACGATGCCGGTTTTTCGCGGGGCGGGATATTTTTTGTTTATCGCGGTCAGCTCGTCGATGATGATATTGCGTATTTTGCGGCGGTTGTTGAGCGTGCTTTCAAGCTCCGCTATCTCGTCCTCCAGCGCCTCCGTCTCCGCCGTGCGCTTGAGGATATATTCGCGGTTTATGTTGCGCAGCTTTATCTCCGCGACATACTCCGCCTGCACCTTGTCAATGCCGAAGCCCATCATGAGGTTGGGCACAACGTCCGCCTCAAGCTCGGTATTGCGGATGATCTCTATTGCCTTGTCGATGTCCAGCAAAATGCGCGCCAGACCCTGCAGCAGGTGCAGCTTCTCCTGCTTTTTTTGCAGGTCGAAGTACACGCGGCGGCGAATGCTCTCCGTGCGCCACGCCGTCCACTCGTCAAGTATCTCGCGCACGCCCATCACGCGCGGGCTGCCGGCAACAAGAATATTGAAATTGCAGGGGAAGCTGTCCTGAAGTGTGGTGAGCTTGAAGAGCTTCTGCATAAGCTTTTCCGGGTCGGTGCCGCGCTTGAGGTCGATGGCAAGGCGCAGCCCGCTCAGATCCGTCTCGTCGCGCATATCGTTTATTTCGCGCACCTTGCCGGCTTTTATCAGCTCCGCCACCTTGTCGATTATCGCCTCCGACGTTGTGGTATACGGGATCTCGTATATCTCGATTATATTCTCACCCTCGAGATAACGCCACTTTGCGCGCACGCGGAAGCTGCCGCGCCCTGTGCGGTATATCTCCTCCATCTCGGCGCGATCATAGATTATCTCGCCGCCGGTGGGAAAGTCCGGCGCGGGCAGGGTCGACATTATGTCAACCTCCGGGTCACGGATATAATTTATCGTTGTCTGGCAGACCTCGTTGAGGTTGAAGCCGCATATCTGGCTCGCCATGCCGACGGCAATGCCGGAGTTGGCGGAGACGAGCACATTCGGGAATGCCGTGGGCAGAAGCGACGGCTCCCTCATGCTGCCGTCGTAGTTGTCGACAAAGTCGACATTGTCTTTGTCGATGTCCTTGAAAACCTCGGCGCAGATGGCGGAGAGCTTTGCCTCGGTATAACGCGAGGCGGCATAGGACATATCGCGGGAGTAGACCTTGCCGAAGTTGCCCTTGGAATCGACAAACGGGGTCAAAAGCGCTTCATACCCCGCAGAGAGGCGCACCATAGTCTCATATATGGCGGAATCTCCGTGCGGATTGAGGCGCATTGTCTGCCCGACGATATTGGCGCTCTTCGTCCTCGCGCCGGTGAGCAGCCCCATCTTGTACATGGTGTACAGCAGCTTGCGG
>CAVGKI010000161.1:0-4499 GCA_963629655.1 Butyricicoccaceae bacterium
ATATATAAATATATAATATCTGCATCTGCATCTGCGCTATAAAATACGCACCGCAGCCGCGTTTGTTACTTCCCTGCGGCGCGCTCCGCCTTTGCAAGGGCAACGATGTCCACGCGGCATATTGCGTCCTTCGGGCAGGCGCGGCGGCAGTCGCCGCAGCGTATGCACTCCAGGCTGTTCGGCATTTCCCACACCTTGATGTCCATTTTGCACGCGCGCCGGCACGCCCCGCACTCGACACACTTGGTCTTATCCACGCTGAAGCGGTAGAGCGCGATGGGGTTGAACACGCTGTACACCGCGCCCAGCGGGCACAGGTACTTGCAGAACGGGCGGAATATCTTCACCGACGCGATGATTATCAGCACCAGCAGCGCAAGCTTCCACGCAAAGCGCCAGCCCGCCGCCGCGCGCAGGTCGGCATTGGCAAGCGTGAGCGGTATGCCGCCCAGAAGCGTCCCGCTGGGGCAGATAAACTCACAAAACCACGGGCTGCCCCCGCCTGCCGCGTCCTTGACGAGCGACGGCAGCGCAATGACGAACACCAGCAGAATTATGTATTTGAGCCATACGAGCCGCTTATGCCCCGGCAGGTTCTTGCGCTTTTTGAAAAGCGGTATCTTATACAGCAGATCCTGCACCAGCCCGAACGGGCACAGCCAGCCGCACACGAAGCGCCCGAACACGCTGCCGAAGAGCATGAGTATGCCGAGCATATAAAACGCCATTTTATAGTCCGCGCTGTCGAGCGTCGCCTGGAGCGAGCCTATCGGGCACGCGCCCAGCGCGCCGGGGCACGAGTAGCAGTTCAGCCCCGGAACGCAGAATTGCTTTGAGCGCCCGGTGTATATCTTGCCGTTGACGTAGCCGTATGCGTATCCGTTCGTCACGGCGAACCACGCCGCCTGCACCCAGTGCCGAAAGGACGGCTTTTTCGTGAATTTCACGTTCTTCTTATCCAATGCCTATACACTCCATGCAGATGTTGATCGCCTTGTTTTCCACGGTCATGTTCTCACCCCGGTATATGCCCACCGCCATGGACACCAGCCCCGCAAACAGCAGCGCGCAGGCTATCAGGCTTTTTGTTTTCTCCTTCATTTTGCGCTGTCCTCCGCCGTGTATTTGTCTATAAGCTCCAGCCAGCCCGCCTTGTCGCGCGCGCCGACCGTCTTGTCCAACACGCTGCCGTCCTCATCGACGATGAACGTCGTCGGATAAGAGAACACGTCCGAGAGAATCCCGACCTTCAGCTCCGCGCTCGGCGCAAGGCAGGTGTAGGTCACGCCCGTGCTGTTGTCGGCAATGTCGCGCGCCTTGGCGAGCAGACCGTCGTTTATATTGCCCGACGGGTCGAGCAGGTCGCCGCAGATGCCGATGATGAGCACATCCGCGCTGTCGCGCTCGTGGCTGATCTCCTCCAGCTCCGGCATTTCCTTTATGCACGGACCGCAAAACGTCGCCCATACGTTGACGAGCGTTATTTTGTGCCCCTTGAATATCTCATTCGTGACGGTATTGCCGTCCAGATCGACGGTTGAAAACTCGCCGAAGGTCGCCGCCGCCGCGTCCAGCGCGCCGGAAGCAAGGCTGCCCGTGTCCCAGAGCGCGTATATCACCGCCGCGCTGCCGACAAGCACCGCCAGCGCCAAAAGCACGCACACCGCGCGCCACGACGGCGCTCTGCCGCGTGTCTCCATCGTCCTCACTCCCCTTTCGCACTTAATCCATACTTATTACTTAACACATCTTAAACGCCCTCATGATACCACAGCACCGGCAAATATTCAACCGCGTTCTCCCCGATATTTTGCACAAAATTCAGGCAAACAGCGGAACAAAACCGTCTTATTGCACGTCTTGGCTTATGCGCTTGCATATTTGCAAATTTACATAATTGCCACTTCCCTTTTTTGTGCGGATGAGGTATAATGTCAGCGTAAGTTTCAACAGGAGGCTGCATATATTATGAATAAAACCGTTAAGATCCTGCTCATCGTGCTGTGCGTCGTGTGTCTGGGCGTGTTCTGCTTCAGCGGGTACAAGCTCTTCTCCACACTCAATGAGTACCGTGTCGCGCAGCGCTCATACGACAAGCTGAGCGAGCAGTATGTTTCCACCGATGCCCCCACCGCCTCGCTTGCCCCCGTCACGGAGGCGGACAGCGAGGATAAGGAGAAGGAGCTCTCCCCCATCAAGGTCGATTTTGACCAGCTTCTCGCGCAGAACAGCGACGTGTGCGGCTGGCTTTACAGCAAGGACACCGTCATCAACTACCCCGTCGCTCAGGGCTCGGACAACAATGAGTACCTGCATCATCTGCTTGACGGCTCGTACAACTCCAGCGGCACTCTGTTTGTCGATTGCGAGTGCGGTCCGGAGTTCTCCGGCACGAACACCGTCGTCTACGGGCACAATATGAAGGACGGCTCAATGTTCAACTCGCTCACAAGCTACAAGGATCAGAGCTACTATGACGAGCACCCCGTGATGTATCTCAACACACCCAAGCAGAATTATAAGATTGAGATCTTCTCCGCCTACATCTGCAACTATGACTCCGACACCTACACCCGCGACTTTTACTCTGCCGAGGACTACGCCGCATGGCTGACCAAGATGCAGAGCCAGTCCGACTTCACCTCCGATGTTGAGGTCACGGAAAACGACCGCGTTATCACGCTGTCCACCTGCACATATGAATATGACAACGCGCGCTTCGTCGTGCAGGGCAAGCTCGTCGCACTCGACGGCTGATAAAACCGAATTAGCCAGCCCCCTTGGGCTGGCTTTTCGCAATAATATTCCGGCAAAATTTTATTTTTTCATAAAGGATGTGTCAATATGCGTATAGTTACAGTCAGCCGTGAGTTCGGCAGCGGCGGGCGCGAGGTCGGCAAGCGCCTTGCCGATGTGCTCGGCATGGAATATTATGACCGCGAGATAATTTCCGAGATCGCCAAGGAGGCGGAGATGGACGCGGGCTATGTTGAGCACGTGCTCGACAACAGTCTGCATTACAGCTACCCGCTCACGTTCTCCCACACGCTCTCGCTCAACTATTTCATCAACAGCAGCGCCCCGCAGCTTCTCGGCATACAGCACAAGATAATCCGCGGGCTTGCCGAAAAGGGCGACTGCGTGATAGTCGGGCGCGGCGCAGATGCCATACTTGAGATGTATAAGCCGTTCCGCATCTTTGTCTATGCCGACATGGACGCGAAAATCGCCCGCTGCCGCAGCCGCGCCAGCGCCGATGAGCATCTCACCGACCGCGAGCTTGAGCGCAAGATCCGCCAGATAGACAAGAACCGCGCCGACAATCACGACCTTATCTCCTCCGTCCGCTGGGGCGACCGCACGGGCTACGACCTGTGCGTGAACACGACGAACATCGTGATAAAGCACGCCGTCCCCAACATCGCGGCATACGCCGAGAAGTATTTCGAGGACAGGGACGCCGCAGACGTCAGAAACGAGAGCAGCAAGGAAGAGTAAAAAGGTTCAGCGTACAAATAACAATATAGATGATAAATGCTTCTCGCGGCTCAGCGCGGGAAGCATTTATTATACTATCATACGTCGATTATCTCCACGCCGATGCCGGAGCGCTCGGCATAGAGTATGGTGCGCATCGTGCCGCCGGGGCGACCGTTGTAACAGCACAGCAGCATGGACGAGTGGTCAACCATGTATTCATTGCGCCGCATCATGCACTCGGGGCTGTAGCCTATTTGCAGCACCGTCACCCTGCTGCATGCGTCGAGCAGCGCGTTGTAGCGCTCACGCTGCGCGCGGCTCCAGCGGTCGGGCTGAGTGCCGCAGGGGATGGCAGCCTCCAGCGTGACATCACCGTGCACCTCGCGCAGCGCCGTCACCGCCTCGGCAAAATACATGTCGCACCCCAGCGCCATGCCGCATATGAAATGCCTGTACCCCTCGGTGTACAGTGCCTCCAGATGCGCGGCAAGCGCACACTTGAGCGCGAGACAGCGCTCGTCCGCCTCATTGCCGCCCCACGGCAGCTTCGCGGGTCTGTGCCCGGAAAAGCAGCAGGTTTGTTCGCGTTGCGCCATAGTTCCCCTCCGTTTGTTTCCTGCACACAGTATAAAATAAAAGAAAGGTCTTGTCAAAGGAAAGATGCTGTGCTATACTGGACGCATCTTCAGGGCAGGGTGAGCGCTTCGGCGCAATTCCCGATCGGCGGTAAAGTCCGCAAGCCGCACACGCGGCATGATTCGGTGCAATTCCGAGACCGACAGTATAGTCTGGATGGAAGAAGATGCGAACAACACCTTTTTCGTATATCAACATCAACGCCCGAAGATACAATATCTTTGGGCGCTTTTCTGCGCCCGGAAAAGGAGCTGTATCTTATGGAAAACCTGCAATTCATCCTCATGTGCGTCGTCGTGTTCGCGGCGATCCTCGCCGTGGCCGTGCTCGCCGAAAAGCGTCTCAGTCGCGACAGGAAGTCCTTCTCCGGCACGCACTACATC
>CAVGKI010000162.1:0-4284 GCA_963629655.1 Butyricicoccaceae bacterium
TTGGTAGAACCCATACCTTTTTTATGTGCCATTCAGGTTTTCCCTCCTTTAGTCAATATCAGTTGCGGAAAAATTAAGCGTTGATAGTCTCGATCTGAACCTTGGTGTAGGGCTGTCTGTGACCCTGCGTTCTGCGATAGCCCTTTTTGGGCTTCATCTTGTAGACGCGGATCTTGGCGCTCTTGCCGTTCTTGACGACATTTGCGGAGACAGAAGCGCCCTCGATGCAGGGTGCACCGAACACTGCGGTCTCACCGTCGATAACAGCTAGAACTTGGTCGAACTTAACAGCCTCGCCTGCTGCGGCATCCATCTTCTCAACGAAGATAACGTCGCCCTCGGCAACACGGTACTGCTTGCCGCCGGTCACGATGATAGCATGCTTCATGAACTTATCCTCCCTCTTTACAGGTCTCGCTCTTAGGGCGGAGGCAAAGCCCCGCTTCACAGCCCCTTCAATGCGGCTTTAGTAGGATAACACGTACAAGCCTCCGTGTCAAGGGTTTTATCCGTATTTTCGTGATTTTTTCAGCCCACAGCCGCAACATCGCTGTCATTCATGAGGATATATGTGCCGTCCTCGCCGCTCTGCGTGAGCAGCTGGCGCATCTGTGCGCCGGAGGCATCGCGGAAGCTGATCATGAGATTGGGCATGCCCTCGGGTATCACGGTGTCAAGCTGGAGCACGCAGTCGCTCATATAGCTGCACGCCCAGAGCTGCGCCGTCTCATAAAACTTGTCCGCATAGTCAACCGACGCAAGGCGCACGTCGTACACCGTGCCGTCCGCCTTGAGGCAGAGTGCCGTGCCGTCGGCATTGACCGTTACCTTGTCTATCACCTCGATAGACCCGTCGGCGACGTCGCTCTGCGCTTTCAGAGTAAGGCTGCCGCTCTCGGCAGTGCGCTCAACAGGAAGCCACTTGTCGTCAATATGTCCGGCAAGGTCAGTGTACGGAATGGAAAAGTCAACAATACCGGCGGCATAGGGTCCCAGCTCGTATATGCTGGAATATATGACCATGCCCTGCTCGTCAAAGTACCACGAGCCGTCGCGCACGAGCGCGGTAATGGCAGTGTTGACATCAGTGTCCACGAGCATATCGGGAGATATGCGCTCGGAATAATACCCGTCCTTATCGGCGGTGTACAGCCCTATCATGTACTCGGCAAGGAACGCCTTCAGCGCGTCGGTATCCGCAGACAGCTTGTCAAGCGTGACATATTCGCCGCTCTCGGTATCAAAGGTGTAGCCCGTGTCAAAATAGTTTCCGTGCGCGCCGCCGGTAAAGGTATAGGTCGTGTAGACCATGCTGAGCACGCGGCTGTCTATGCGCTCGACGCGCGCGGTGCGGTCGGAGGAGTATTCAAGTGCTGTGCTATCCGTCAAGCCGTTCTCCACGGCGTAGGTGTAATTATCCGTCGCCATCTCCAGCATGCCGCTCAGCCCGCTCGGCATTATATCGCCCTCGCCGCTCTCGTCGCCGATGCCGTAGTCGTTGCCGGTGTAATACGTCTCGTCCACCGTCGCGATATACTCATTGACGGCATCGCTCGCCTCCTGCCGCCCCTCGATGTAGACGAGCGGGGTTTCGTAGGAAAACGTGAGTATGAGCGTTGTCCCGTTCTGCGGGTCAAAGTGCTCCTCGGACTGCTTTTCAATGCTGACAATGACGTGCTGCGGCATGGCGGACTGCGCCGTGCTCTCGCTCGTGTCTATCTCGGCGGTCGCCTCCGGCACTGCCTCGGTCGCCTGCGCGTCGGCGTCCGGCAGCGGGGGCAGCTCAACATTTTTCAAATTGCTCAAATTGCCGCACCCGCACAGGGCGAGCGCCAGCGCAAGAGCAATAATTATCGCGGTTATCCTTTTCATAATGTTCCTCCGTGCGGTATAGTGTTTGCGCATACTATGACGCGCCCCACGCGGGATATGTTCCCCGTCACATTATAATTCAACGCAGTGCATAAATCAAGCGGAGGAACGCATGGTAAATTACGTCAGTGCCGTTTTGCACATATTATGCAGAGGCAGAACATTCGCCCTTTTTGTCAAGGCAGAAGCCCAGATACAAGACCGTAAAGCCCCCGTAGATGCTAGCCGCAAGCTCTCTGAAAGTAAACCAATGATGTATATATGAATGATTTATCGTACCCATATACCAGCCAAACGGCATCAGTGCACACAGCGCGATTACGAGTAGGGTCTGCCAATTATACGCATAAGCCGGATTTCTTTTGCGCCGCGCAATAAATATCCATATAAACACGGCAATCATAAATACTACAACAAATGTTGCCAAGCACCTATATAATCCGAACGAGGCAATATTCCATTTTACAGCATCCAGATATGAAAATGTGCTATCCCCATTATGCGTTGAGCTTCTCATCTGAATTGCATCTATTGCGTTCATGATCACATTATCCTCTGTGAATAATGTTGCAACTATCCATTTTCCGCTCCACATTCCAGCATAGCCGCACAGCCATGCGCCCGTCAGGCACACAAGCTGCCATATTCTCTGCTTCAGCGCTGCCTTATTCTCCACATCAAGGGCAAACCACATAATTGCCGGTACGGTCAGCGCAGCAAGCGGATAAGTCAGGAAATCAAGATACGCCTCCAGCACTCCCGCGATTTCAAACGCAAAGCACATCTTCGCAAAGCTGTATTTATCGCTCTTTACCGCCACAAGCAGGGAAAGCCCTGACATGACATAAAATGTTGACGAAAATTGCATTGAACAAAACAGCGCTATCGGCATAAGGCTTATCCACATAATGGCGTATGGAATAAGCATATCTTTTCTCTTCTTTTCGTGCAGCGTAAACAGCACCGCAAGCGTCAATCCGATTTGTGCCACCATATTCAGATAACGTATTGATGTAATATTGAAGAACACCAGCAGCGGCGCTAATATTGCCTGATAGCCGTGCCAATACCGTCCGTATGCTCTTGGATAATACTCTCCGTCCTCACCGCTCATGTAGTTATAAAAAGCTTCCATAGGATTATCTGCATTATCCACATACACCCTAATTGAACGAAGCATATCGTCCGCGAAGCTGTCTCCCCTATAATATGTCATATTCAGCATAACCGCATCCGTCCAATTATCCAGTTGCGTTGCCGTTATGCCCTCAAATAGCTTCGGATATACCGTCTCGTCATGCAATATCTCTATCGAGCTCTTTGTATTTGCATATATATACCTCTGCGGTATAAGGTACGCAAATGCCAACAGCAATACGCCTGCCGCTATTCCCGCAATGATTATCGCCGCACCGATCGCTGTATTTTTCAAAATGATGTTCCTTTTCACCGTACCGTCTCCTTTTCTGTCTTGTGCATATCGTGGTATATACGCATTAGATTTATTTCAAAATCCTGTTTGTTCTTCTGCACACTGTTTTCCAGCTGCAAGCCGGAGAAAAACGACAGCAGCGCCGCAATAAACGTAAAGCCGCAGACTATAAGCGTCGGAAAATTCGGCACCTGCCCCGTTTGCAGATAAACCGACAGCACCGGGATAAAGAAGCCTGCCGCAAGCGCCGCAAGCACCAGCGCAATAAACCCGAAAAAAGCAAACGGCTTATAATTCTTATACAGCCTTGCAATCGTCCACAGCACTCTCGCCCCGTCGCTGTAAGTGTTTAGCTTTGATTCGCTTCCGTCCGGGCGGTCGCGGTAATCGATCACAACATTTTCTATATACATATTCTTGTCAAGTGCGTGAATGCTCATCTCCGTCTCTATTTCAAAGCCCTTAGACAGCACAGGAAAGGATTTTACAAACAGGTAACTGAATGCCCGATAGCCCGTCATTACGTCCTTTATATTCGACTTGAACAAAAGATTGATGGCTTTTCGCACGAGCGAATTGCCTAAATTGTGAAACGGGCGCTTGTTTTCGTCGAAATACGTGGAGGACAGCCTGTCGCCCACGACCATATCCGCATGGCGCTCCAGCACCATGTCAACCATTTCCCGCCCGTATTCTGCCGGATATGTATCGTCCCCATCCACAAGAATATACGCCTCCGCATCGATTTCACGGAACATTCGGCGCACAACATTTCCCTTTCCTTGGCGATA
The DNA here is from genome assembly GCA_963629655.1 of Butyricicoccaceae bacterium. GTDB lineage: Bacteria > Bacillota > Clostridia > Oscillospirales > Oscillospiraceae > Limivicinus. The sequence continues at coordinate 4,096 of CAVGKI010000162.1, forward strand.
TTCATGCCGCACCGCTGCACCTGCCTTATCCGCCAGCTCCGCCGTGCCGTCTGTGGAGTTGTTGTCATACACATACACGACAGCCTCCGGCAATTCTCGCCGCCAGTCACGCACCACCTTTTCTATTGTTGCGCTCTCGTTGTAGCACGGAATCAACACTGCGATCTTATCCATAAAAATTAGTTCTCC
>CAVGKI010000163.1:0-4270 GCA_963629655.1 Butyricicoccaceae bacterium
TCTCCTATTCGCTATCCTTTTTTCTTATTTGTCACACATCATTGTAACACCTACAGTAAATAGTGCGAATTCATTTGGCAAGCTTGATATACCGTCAGGCGTGTGCTATAATAACATGGCAAATCAGGATGTTATGTTACCCTATATGTTTAATATATTTAGGAGTTACTATGGACGAGAACAAGCTTCGCGCGTATGCAAGGCTCATTGCGCGCATGGGTGTCAATGTTCAGCCGGGGCAGGAGGTCGTTATCCGCGCCGAGCCGGAGCAGACGGATTTTCTTGAAATGCTCATTGATGAGTGCTACCGCGCGGGCGCGGGCAAGGTCAGCGTCGAATGGCGCTTTGCCCCGGCGCTGCGGCTGGATATAAAATACCAGAGCGCCGAGACGCTCGGCACGGTCGAGCCGTGGGCGGAGCAGCGCCTGCGCGAGCGGGTTGAAAAGCTGCCCGCGAACATCTATCTCGATTCCGACGACCCGGACGGACTCGGCGGCGTGGATCAGAACAAGTGGGCGCGCGCCCAGCGTGCGCGCTTCAGGGTGACAAAGCCGTACAGAGACGCGATGGAGAACAAGTACCCGTGGTGCGTTGCGGCTGTGCCGGGCAGAATGTGGGCGCGCAAGGTTTTTCCGGGGCTTGGCGATGAAGAAGCCGTTGAGCGCCTGTGGGAGGCGATACTCCGCTGCTCCCGCGCCGACGGGGACGATCCACTCGCGGCGTGGCAGGCGCATAATGCCGGGCTCAAGCGCCGCTGCGACTGGCTCAACTCGCTTGACCTGCGCCGCCTGAAATATCGCAGCGAAAGCACCGGGACGGAGCTTTCTGTCGGGCTCATCCCTCAAATGCGCTTTATGGGCGGAGCGGAGGCACTTGGCGGCTCTGATGTGGAGTTCAACGCCAACATCCCCTCCGAGGAGGTGTTCACCACGCCCATGCGCGGCGACGTTGACGGGCTTGCCGTGGCGACGCGCCCGCTGTCCTACCGCGGCGTGCTTATCGAGGATTTTTTCGTCCGCTTTGAAAACGGGCGCGTCACCGAGGTGCACGCGGGGAAGAACGAGGACGCGCTGCGCCTGATGGTGTCGATGGACGAGGGCGCGGCGATGCTGGGCGAGTGTGCGCTCGTGCCGTATATGAGCCCCATCCGCGAAAGCGGCATACTTTTTTATTCCACGCTTTTTGACGAGAACGCATCATGCCATCTCGCACTCGGCAACGGGTATTCAAGCTGCCTTGAAAACGCCGAAAGCTATACGCCGGAGGCGGCGCGCGCCCTCGGCGTGAACGAATCCATGATCCATGAGGATTTTATGATCGGCTCTGCGGATCTCTGCATCACCGGCATCACGGCGGACGGCCGCGAGGTGCCCGTCTTCGTCAACGGAGACTGGGCGGAGAAATAACTCAAACAGGAGGACGGCAATATGAAAGAAACAAAAAACAATGCCCAACCCAAGCCCCACGCGAGGTTTTATGTCGAGAGAAACAGCGCGCTTGTGCACACTGCGGTCATCTTCATGGCGCTCTCGGCGGTGTTTCGCCTCATCGGCTGCTGGGGCATGTGGGGCGATCAGTTCTTTGCTGCCTCGCAGATAGGGCTGCCGCTCGTGTGCAATCTGCTGTTCATTTTGCTCCTGCTGCTGCTCGGCGAGCGGGCGTTCTGGACAACATCGCTGCCCGTGGTTCTCGGCGTGGTGTTTTTCATCATCAAGTCGTTCACATTTGACAGTTGGCTGCACACGGTGCTGTGCATACTGCTCTATATGCTCGTCGCGGTGCTGTATGCGGCGACGGCGTTCGGCGTTATCCGCACAAAGTGGCTGCTCGTGCCGCTGTTCGGTCTGCCGTTTATCTACCATGTCGCGGTGGAGGATGCCGCCGCACTGCGCGCCGGGACGGTCACGTTTGCCGCCGGTATGCAGGAGGTTTCCGTGCTGTGCATCATGCTCGCAATGCTGTTCACGGCGCTTGCCATGAAAAAGCGCAATACGATAGAGGAAGTGGAGCTGCCCAAGATAAAAGACCCGAAGGTCATCGTCCCCGCAAAGCCCGCCGCCGATACGGAGGTCGCGGTGCAGGAGAGCACTGCCGTGCCGGAGCAGGAGGACAGCTCCGCTGCCATCGCTCCTGCCGACGCTGCCGTGACATCTGCCGCCCCAGCCGAAGATACCGCGGCGGACACAGCGACCGGCAAGGGCAGTGATCCCTTATCCGGGGTACATATATGAGACAGCAGGAAGAAAAACGCAGCTCCGCCGCGACCGGCAGGATGAGCGCCGCAGCCTCCCCGACCGGTCGGCATGAGAGCGCCGCGCCCGTGCAGGAGCGCGGACAAAGCCGAGAGCGGGACACGGACACCGCGCGTCGGCGCGCCAATACCGGGCGTGCGCCGTCCGTCAGACCCGAAAGCATGGAGCAGCATGCGCGCATGGCAAAGCGGAAGCGGACGATATATTTTATCTTCACCGTGCTTGCCGCAGTGTTTATTATTCTGCTCGCGGTCGTGCTGCGCAGCGTGTCCGACAACAAGGCGTTCAACAATTATATGGAGCAGGCGCGCGCCAGCTATTATTCCAACGATTTTGACAATGCGCTCACCGTGCTGCGCAAGGCGGCGGCGATAGAGACGACGAGCGAATGCCTCACCATGACGGCGCAGTGCTATGAATCGCTCGGCAACTATGACAAGGCGCTTGAAACGCTGCGAAGGCTCGACACCTCCGACCCGCAGGTCTCCTCGTGGATAGATGAGCTTGAAGCGCGGCGCAGCGTCATTCGCCAGTCGAACATGGTCACGGTCGCCGGAAAGCAGTATAAGAGCGACACCGCCGGGCTCGCGCTGGACAATATGGGGCTGGGCAACAGCGTCATGGACGAAATTTTGCAGCTCTACGCCCTCGACAATCTCTCCCTCGCGGGCAACAATATCAGCGACGTGTCCGCGCTCGCGCAGCTCGGCGGGCTTACCACGCTCAATCTCAGCGACAATATGATAAGCGACATATCCGCGCTCACGCAGCTTACGAATCTGCGCACGCTGTATCTTGATAATAATCCCGTCACGGATCTCCAGCCGCTCTCCGCGCTCACGAATCTCACGACGCTCAGCATAAAGGGCATAACGCTTACGGATTCACAGCTCAAGCGCCTCGCGTCCGCCCTGCCGGCCTGCGCCATACACAGCGAGACGACAGAGACGGAAATGCAGGACATCAGCTTCGGCGGTGTCACGTTCAAGACCGATGTCACCGAGCTTGATTTGAGCGGCATGGGGCTGCAGAGCATTTCCGCGCTCTCCGCGTGCAAGAATCTCCAGAAGCTGAACCTCTCCGGCAACACCGTCTCCGACCTCAGCCCGCTCATGGATATTCCGACGCTTCAATGGCTGGATATATCCAATAATTACGTGACCGACCTGCGCCCGCTCATGGGCATCTCGTCGCTCCGTTTTCTCAACGCCTCCGGGAATTATTTCACCAGCACCGTGCCGCTCGGCAGCATGACGGGGCTGACGGAGCTGCATCTTTCCGACACCAACATCACGGATTTCTCCGGGCTGAGAAAGCTCAAGAGTTTGCAGACGCTTGGGCTGAGCAACTGCAATCTCACCAATGAGGGGCTTTTGAGCCTTGCGGAGCTCACGGGGCTGCGCACGCTGAACATTGAAAACAATCTCAATATCACGGGTGAGGCGGTGGCGGAGCTGGCGCAGTATCTCCCGTTCTGCGAGGTCACGCATTCGGAGCTGTCATATCTTGTCGACATCGGCGGGTATTCCGTCTCCGACGACCTCACGAACATTGACCTCAGCGGGCTGAATATCAGCGACATCACCAACGTCTCCAAGCTCTTGAACCCCGAAACGCTCAATCTCTCCCGCAACCTTATTTCCAACCTCTACCCTCTGCAGGACGCGGCAAACCGTATGCTCATCCGCAACCTTGACCTCTCGTACAACTCCATCATGGACGCCACGCCCCTCTCGACGCTCTACGGGCTTGAGACGCTGGACGTGTCGTATAACATGATTTCCTCCGAGCTGCCGTTCATGGGGCTGACGAATCTGCGCACGCTCAACGTCACCGGCACGCTGCTCACTGCCCAGCAGGTCGCGACTCTCCGCCAGACCCTCACCGGCTGCAATATCATCGCGGATTGGTGAACGGATAATTTCGTTATATCCTACAAAATTTTGTGGTAAAGTCCGTGACTTGTACCGAAATTGGCATTATTCACAAAAAAGACTTCTTTTTTTCACGGCGATGTG
>CAVGKI010000164.1:0-4255 GCA_963629655.1 Butyricicoccaceae bacterium
TCGGTGGAGATAAAAACCGTCTGCGCCCAGCCGATAGTTGCATCCCACAGCTTCCTCATAGCCGTGACGAAGCCATTATTGTCCTTGGTGGTGGTGAGATCGGTTGCTTTTTCTCTTACTATTGTCTCTACCACCTTACCGTCTTTCTCAGTATCATAAGCGAGACCGATATAATAGTCGTTCTTGTCGTACTTATCCTTTGCAATGCCGACACTGCTGGGCAGCATCACTCCGCCCTCGGTTTCTTCGTTATAAAGATCGGTCTTAGTACCGTCATCGTATGTTACTGTAGTTGTGATATTATTGTCATCTTTTTTTGTAGTTCCGCTATTCGTAATGTCATACTTATCAAGAGCGCCGTAGTAGAAATATACGGTGGTCTTTTCCGGCGTCTTTGCGCTGACAGGCTGTTTGTCCATAAAGTTCAGCAACTTATCCGCGTTATCCTCATCAATGACCGCGACCCTGATGGAATTATCCTTGGGCGCGGGATAAATGAAGTTGCACACCTGAGCCTTGAGCTTCACCTCGTCGCCGTTGGCAAGCTCAAAAACATCGCCGATATTCACGCCGACGCGCACGGAGGTCATCAGCGTGTTGACCTCCTGCTTGAGAGAGGCGATCTCACCGGAGGACAGCCCGGTATCGTCCTTGACGAGGACCTTGCCGCCGCGAATGTAGAGATTCTCATAATCAATGCCGAGCTCCTCCGCCTTGGCGGTATTCTCGTCCAGAAGCTTGACGGCGGCGAGATCGCCGAGGTTGATGGAGATAACCCCGTCAGAAGCATCCGCCTTATAGCTGACCCCGTCGAGGCGGATATCGTCATACCCAAGCTCACGCATACGCAGAGCCATAGGCTCCCCCGTGGCGAGGTTGAACGCGATTTGAATGGTTTCCGGCTCTTTCTTAATCGCTTTTGTCTTTTCTATCACGGTTCCGTTCGGCTTTTCTATCTCGCTGGCAAAAGCCGCCCCCCCAAGCGAGAGCACCAGAACGAGCGCCAGCGCAAATGACAGCACTGCTTTAAGTTTTTTGCTCATCTAATTCTCCTCCTTTATAAGTTCCATAACCAACGTTTTTTTGAGCGCCTTGAACATATACATATGCGCGCCCGAAAAACTATATGTATATGTTAGTATCTTTCCCAATCCGCGTCAACTACAATCCAGTGACAAATGCAAAATACGGGCATATTTAAACGCGGGGCATATGCGCGCCCCGCGTTTAAACTATGTATTACTTTTTCAGCGCGGTGAGCTTCTCCACCGACACGTCTATTATTTTCCTCAGATTGAAGCCGAGCGTCCCGCCGATGAGCACACCGAGGATGAAAAACGCACGGTGATAGCAGCGGCGAATCCTTGCGATAATACTCTTCTTCTTTTTCCTTTTGATTTTCATAATATATCTCTCCTTGCAGCTTTAGCTTATCAAACGGCGGTGTGCCGTTTGGAAAGATTATAACACATGTACGGGAAAATTGCAAGCGCCGTGTATACAAATTGAGGATTTTGGTGATAATATCCCGAATAAAATATACCGGGAGTGAGCATCATCAAGCACTTCAACATAAGGAAAATCATTGCCGCGGCAGCGCTGGCATCCGCCGTCGCGTGCACGGCGGTCAACGGCGCTGCCGCAGAGCGGAGCGCGCGGCAAAGTGCCGCCGCGCCGTCGGAAGCGCCGTCTGCTCTCCCCTCCCCCGCCGGCGCGGCGCAGACACCGGGCGGCGGGACGGCGGCACTCACCGAGGGGACGGAGCGGCGCGAGAGCGCAATATCAAAGCTGTTCGGCACGGAGGCAGCGCGCGGCGACGGAGGCACGGACGAGGAGAGCGTGATAAACATTCTGCTCATCGGGACGGATGAGCTTCTGCCCGACTCGGACGACCTTGGGCGCGGAGACGTGACGATGCTCTGCTCGCTCGACCGCGAGAGCGGCAGCGTGAAGCTGGTGAGCTTCGAGCGGAGCACCGCAGTGCCGTGGCAGGGGCACGGGGACGTGATGCTGACAAACTCATTCACCTACGGCGGGGCGGAGCTGACGACGGACAGCGTGCGCAAGTGCTTCCGCGTGGACATTGCGGGGTACGTGCACTTCGACTTTGAAAGCTTCCGCGAGATAATCGACGCGCTGGGCGGGATAGACGTGGAGCTGACGGGCGAGGAGGCGGCGGCACTGACCGAGGACACCTACTCGCAGGTGTGGTTCTCCGAGGGGATGAACCACCTCGACGGGGACGGGGCGCTGCGCTTCTGCCGGCTGCGGCGCATCGACGACAACTGGGAGCGCATCGCGCGGCAGCGGCGGGCGGTGCAGGCAGTGCTGACGCGGGCGAAGAGCCTGCGCCTGACGCAGATAGACGACGTGGCGGCGGCAGTGCTGCCGCTGATTGACACCGACCTCTCCGCGCGGCAGCTCGCCTCCCTGCTGCTCGCCGCGCCCAAGTTCATCGGCGCGGAGGCAGAGCAGATGACGATACCCGACAGAGACGGCATATGGGTGCACGACGGCTATGACGACGACGTGACCGGCTGCGACTACGGGCACGAGAGTGAACGCCTGCGGGTGTTCCTATACGGGGCGTGACGGTAACGTGACGGTAGTTGTTATTCTCCCACGCTTTCTCGCAGCATATCAACGAACCTGTGCAGCACGGGGTTCGTGTTGCTCTGCTGCCACGCGGCGATTATTTCCTCCTCCTCGTCCTCGCCCGTCATTGGCACAAAGACGAGGTTGTCCGCGTTGCGCAGCTTGTCCGTGAAGTACGCGGGCAGGATGGATATCCCCTCCTCCGCCGCAACCATCATCAGTATGCTCTCCGCATCGCACGAGCGGAAGAGAATGTTCGGCTTATATCCCGCGTCCTTATAGAGCTGCATGAAAAATGCGTCGCCGTAGGAATCGTTCGCGCTGTCGGGCGACATATACAGTATCGTCTCCCCGCGCAGCTCCGCACGGCTCATCTGCCGCCGCCGCGCAAGCGGATGCCCCGCGTACAGCGCCGCGACAAGGCGCGCCCGCTCAACGGTCATGTATTCAATTCCCGGCTGGTTTTTGAGGTTCGTGCTGTCCCATGTGAATATCACGTCGTACTCCTGCTGCTGCAAGCCCGCTGCCAGCTCGTTCGTCGGGCAGCGGTAAAAGCTTATCAGCACGCTGCTGTTCTTCTGATGAAAGCGCCGCATCAAAACCGAGAGGTCGCTGCGCTCATACCCGCGCACGTAGCCCACGCGCAGACTGCCCGCCAATCCTGCGGACGCATCGTGCACGCGGTCAGCCGCCTGCGCCATGCGCTCAAGTATCGCCTTTGCCTCGATGAGGAATATCTTCCCCGCGCTCGTGAGCGTGACGGGGCGGGTGCTTCGGTCGAACAGCGCGCAGCCGAGTATATCCTCCAGCTGGCGTATCTGCTGGGTGATGGCGGTCTGCGTGATGTAAAACTGCTCCGCCGCCTTGGTAAAGCTCCTGCTCTCCGCCGCGGCGACAAAATATTTCAGTTGATTGCGATTCATGTCATGCCTCTTTATAGCTGTAGTATAAGTTTTTCTTATTTTATCATGTCAAATACGGTCTTGTAAAGGCTGATTTTCTCGGCTAATATAAGCACAGTTTATTACTACATAGGGAGAGAGACAATTATGGAACGTGAATCCTTCGGCTCGCGGCTGGGCTTCCTGCTCGTCAGCGCGGGCTGTGCGATCGGTATAGGCAATGTATGGCGCTTCCCGTATATCACGGGGCAGGACGGCGGCGGGCTGTTTGTGCTGATATATCTTGTGTGCCTGCTGATAATGGGCGTGCCGGTGATGACGATGGAGCTTGCCGTCGGTCGTGCGAGCCGCAAGAGCGCGGTGCACGCCTACAAGGCGCTTGAAGCGCCGGGACAGCGCTGGCATATCCACGGCTGGTTCTGCATGCTGGGGTGCTATGTCCTGATGATGTATTACACCACCGTCACCGGCTGGATGCTCAGCTATTTCGGTAAGTTCCTCACCGGCGTTTTTCACTCCGGCATGGACAGCGCAGCCGTCAGCGGCGTGTTCGGCTCGCTGCTCGGCGCACCGGGCGAGATGGCGCTGTGGACGGAGATTGTAGTGCTTTTGGGCTTTATTGTGTGCTCGTTCGGGCTGCAAAACGGGCTTGAGCGCGTGTCAAAGTACATGATGCTCGCGCTTCTGGCGCTCATCCTCGTCCTCGCGGTACACAGTCTGACCCTCTCCGGCGCAGCGGAGGGCATGAAGTTCTATCT
>CAVGKI010000165.1:0-4153 GCA_963629655.1 Butyricicoccaceae bacterium
TCTTTATACCGCCCGATGTAACAGGTTTCGTGCTGCCGGATGTGGGTGTTGTGTCGAAGGTGAGAATATCCTGCTTGCCTTCAAGTGCTGCACTTAAAGTGGTTGAAGCATACGTCCCTACTCCGGCGCTTGAAACCGTCAACACATGCCAGCCGGAAGCGCTCACTGTCGCGGCAGGCGAAATCGCCGTGAAAGTCGCGGAGCTGAAATCCTTTGCTATCGCCGTCAAAGCCAGCAGCTCCTTGCCTTTAGAACCGGACAGTTTGACTTGTGTAGCTTGGCCTTGATTATAAGAATCTTTAATAAGCGCAAACGCGTTAGTGTAGCCCGTAGGCAATGAACTGAATATAACCGATGTGCCGTCACTTCCGAGAGTTGCTGTAAGGGTAACTGTAGCAGTGACCGCGTCGCCGCCTGAGCCTATGGGTATTGTGACGGTTACGTCCGAGCTGCCGTCATACTTGGCTGTCACTGCCCCTGCAAGCGTCAGAGAGCCGGGGCTTTTCAGCCCTGCCGCAAGCAAAGCATTATATGCGGGAACGAGGGTTTCATTAATATACATTTTTATTGCGTCAGGGTGGAACTGCAAATCCTCCCTGACTGTCGTTTCGTCAGGCTCAATTGTTGGAAAGTCCTCCGCGCTGAGCCAAGTTCGCGTGAAGGTCAGGTCTGAAAGATTATCAGGTGTTGACATTATCTCTGCCTCCCTTGGTAGTTATAAAATACCTGTACCGATATCAGTGACAGATCGTGGCTGAGTATATTATTCTCAATGCGCAGGGAAAAGTGGTGTATACGTTTCATGCAGGGCTTACGTCTGAAAGGCCGTACGTACTTGAATTGCGCCAGCGACCATGTAGACAAGTCGCGCGGAAACAGTTTCCACCCGTAGCAGGCAAGGTCTGTCGGGTCATTCCTGTTGCCCGAATCGCTGTAGTATACGAGCTTTGCCAAAGTGTTGGAGTCGCCGCGCATTGTCACTATTACGCTTGTTACGTTCTTGCGGCGGTCGTAAGTATCGAAAAACATGACCGGCAGCTGATAGTATTTCTCGATAGGCGCATAATTAGCGGCCCCGTCCTCGTCACTCGGCAGGCAGTCCATATACAGCCGTTCGGTGCGCAGCACCGTGCGCCCGTCGGAGGTCAGAAACCCGAGATACCCAACGTCTTGAAAATAAGCGACAGCCTTAATGTTGTTGTGCCTGAACCACGTCGGGTCACTGTAGCTCGAAATGGTATAATCCCATTCAAACGTGACATTGTTGCTGTTGTCCTCGCCGAGAACGGTTATCAGATACTTCGAGTCGGTATCGACAGAGCATACCGTCTTCGCCTCGCGCACCGCTTTGAGCAAGCCGTCTTTACCCGGCACGCCCGTAACGGTCGAGTCGTAACGCAGGTCGCCGTTTATTTTGTCGCTGATGCAGACGATGTTGTTTTCCAACGCTGCCGAGCTGTTGAGCACGATATGCACACCCTGCTCAGTGTTGCAGAAAACGAGGTTGTTCTGCACAAGCTGTATTGTCCACGGCAGATCACAGCCGATAGCACTGTTGATGTTCTTGTAGTCCATGGATATTGCGGTTTTGCCGTCAATGTCCGTGAAGCTGCACTCAGCTTTGCCGACCGAGCCGGTCTTGAAGATAACCAAAAGATTCTGCTGTTTACCAAAGCCCGTTATTGACTCGGAGTTGTCACCCGCGAGGTTGTAATTGGTCATCGGGAAATACCCCGCGTTCATTGACAGGTCATCATTGTTGCTCCAAAAATAAGCGTTAGGCTGCGCTTTGCAGCCGCCCACAACAACGCAGATATCGTTATTGCCGCCGTACACCGCCGCGTATGGGCAGTCCATTATGCTGTTGTACGCATCAGTGTTGGCCTTAGAGTAGACGATACGCACCGTGTTGTTTGTCTCGGGGCTTGTGACGAGCGGGGCAGTAGTGAACGTGACTTTCGTGCCGCTCGTGGTCTCCGAGACCGTATACGCAGTGGTGAGTGCATCATCCACATACACGCTCACGACCGTTGCGCCAGTGACCGGAAGCAGGTACTCCGTAACATCAGCTTTGGCGTTGTACCAAATCTCTTTTTTTGGTGTCAGGCGGTTTTCAGACTGGTACTTGTCTCCCGCATGAGTGGTCGGGTCGCTGTTTATCTGAATGACCGGCACATATGGCTCTACGTCCGCAAGCGTGAACACACCGTCGAGGTAGCTTATTTTGAGATACACGCCCGGCGCTTTGTAGTACAGGTCGTCCTGATATCTGAAAAACGTGCCACGCTGCGTTGCCGTTTCCGGCAGCGTATGGCACAGCGTCATGGTCGGCTCATCCGCCGTCGGGTCACTGCGGTATATTTTGTTTCCAATATGGAAAAAGACATATCCGTAATACCTGTTTTGCGAGCAGGCATGCGCCGTGCCCATCGTCGTTTCAACTGACCATCGCTGCCCTGCCCGTGAAGATAACGCGCCGTTGTTCCAGTTCAGATTCATCATGTCGGGGCTTTCATTCGACCGCAGCAGATAGTCGAGCTGTTTGAGATTGAGACCGCCGCAAAGGTTTGAAAATGACTCGGTGTACTCTGCTTTGGGCTTTACTCCGTATTTGAGCTGATACGCGGAAACGCCGTTAGAAGTTCGCGCCATTAGAAATCACCCCAACTATCCATGCCATACTCATCCTCGATCAGACCGTGTTCAGCATGAGGTTTGGGCCTGAGCTGCGCCACTCGCGTCGTCCACTCGTTATACAGCCGCGTATAAGCATAAGCATCGTCTTGCAAAACGAGTTGTGCCGCCGCGTAATACGGCAAACAATACTGCACCGCAAGTTCGCCAAACAGCTTTGCGTCGTCTGACGGTTTTACGGGAAGTAGTTCCGGCATACGATGGTACTGTAAAACCAAACCGCCCTCTATCATGGGAACGATAATGTTCTCATTAGATGTTATTGAGTATGTAGTGCAGCGATACGTTCTGTCTCGGTCAATAACAAGCAAACCGGCAGGGTCTATCTCGTAAAAATCGTCGGGTAGGTCAAATAGGAACATATCCCCAACGCGTTCGGCGTCGCAATAATCGAGCATTTCCTGCGCCGGAACGGGACGTATGTTCGAGGCTATGAATATCATGGCATCATTGAGCAGCCCCGGTATGCGGTTTATATAGTCCTGCTGTTCATTGTAGCTTGACGGAATTATACTGCCACCCAATGAGTATGAATTTATAAGTTGGAGCGTCTTATCACGCGCCTCTCCGTATGTCATAAGCTCATCTCCCTGTCTTTGTGTGTAGTGTCATCGGGGGCAGGAGTCGCACCCGCCCGCGCCCTGAGAGGAGCAAAGAGAAAAAAGTCCTCGTCTTTAACGCGGCGGTCTGCCGCCCCGATATAAGAAAAGACCCCAATGAAGGGGTCTTGTAGGGGTTGCGCTATTTCGGCTATCAGCCGATGTTGAGCAGTGCATCGCCAACTGCAATGGGCTTGCTGCTCGAATCTACCTCGACAACGCGAACGATAGTCTTGCCGGAGGCAGGAGTTATCTCGGTTGCGGTGGCGGTCAGCTCAGTCCACGCAGAGGTGGTGATGGCAGTGCCGTAGGTTACGGCGGTCAGGTTCTCCGCAGAGTCAGCGACCATGTAGTAACGCTTTGCACCCTCAAGGGCTGCCAGAACGTTAATGGTGGTCTTACCGACGTTGGTTGCTGCGGTCTCAACGTTCAGGTTCTTGAGAACCGCCTGCGAGCCGTGGTAGTACACGGCGTCGGCCTTGTTGTTGAGAACGAAGCAGTCGTATATGAAGCGTCCCTCCACGAGCCATCCAGAAATTCCCGGAGGATTGTCGTGGATTCTGTAGTCACTCAGCTGCTTCGGAGCGGTTGCCGCTACAGGGTGGGTCAGGATGAACGCACAGCCTGCGGGCAGACGGCTCGAAGGAACCTTGACTATCTTGGTACCGTCACACTCGCCGATAACGCCCTTGATGACCATCTCCTGAGAGGTGTTGCCATACTTGACGAAAGCGGTGTCCTGCTTGAGCAGATTTGCGAAACGGTAGGAGCAGAACGCTACACGACCCTTATCGGGAACGTTCTTGTTGCCGAGAGCCTCGTTTGCGTTGAGGAACATCTCATACGCATTGGCCTTGGTG
>CAVGKI010000166.1:0-4068 GCA_963629655.1 Butyricicoccaceae bacterium
GCGTGTTCCTCGTCTCTGAGATAGACCAGCTCACCTGCGTACCGTACATCGACGCCGTTGAGTCCTACGGTCTGCCCGCAGACTGCTGCCCGGTTCCTTCCTCCGAGTGCGGCGCACTCGTTATCGACGCTCTGCCTCACATGGGCGCCTGCTTCCTCTCCTCCTCCATGCCCTGCGACGGCTCCACCATGGCCTCTTCTTACTACTCCCGCCGCTTCCCGAACGTTCCCGTGTTCCATCTCTGCTTCCCCGTCCGCTACATGGATGAGGAGACCGTCCAGATGGGCGCTGAGGACATCAAGGCCTGCATCAAGTTCATTGAGCAGAAGACCGGCGCAAAGTGGAATTGGGACGCTTACTTCACTCAGATCAAGCGCTTCAATAAGGAGACCGAGTACGAGCTGCAGAAGTGGGAAGTCAACAAGAGCGCTTACCCGCAGCTGCTCGGCCCGTGCTACGAGCTGTTCCGCAAGTGGAACTACGAGATGGACGGCGGCGCGGATCCCCGCACGGTCAAGACCTTTGAGAAGGTCAATGCGCTGCTCATGAAGGCCTACGAGAACAAGGAAGAGCCGTGGCCCGGCAAGATGAAGTACCGCGCGATCGTGTGGTCGTGCCCGGCGCATTACTACGCCAACTTCTCCAACTGGCTCGCCAACTGCTGGGGCGTCAACGTCCTTGTGGAGATGGAGTCGCTCAACTTCACCAAGCACCTCGAGACCGAGGACAAGGAAGAGGCAATGCGCGACCTCGCCCGCCTGTACGAGCGCATGGTCATGCGCCGTCACACCAACGGCGGTTACCAGAACGTTGTCGATGAGCTGTGGAAGCAGTGCGAGGATTGGAACGCCAAGCTCATTATCATGTACCAGAACGTTGCCTGCAAGAACATGGCGACCGTTCAGGGCATACTCGACGATCAGGGACGCGAGCGCGGCTACGACCTCATCTGGGTCGAGCATGACCTCATGGATCCGCGCACCGTTTCCCGCCGCACCATGCGCGACAAGGTCAGCGAGTATATGCGCACCGTTATGCGCGCAGAGCCGGTCGATCCGTCGCTGGTGGACTTCGACGACGAGACGTGCATGTAATCTCGGCACGGCATAGGTCTTTTGCAGGTATTAACGCCTGCCGCCGGCAAGCGCGGCAGGCAAATGTATAAAAATAATTGATGGAGGCATACATAATATGAAATACTTCGGCGGCTGCGACGTGGGCTCGACCTACACCAAGGCAGTCATACTCGACGAAAACGGCAAGATGGTCGCAAACACCACGATAAAGAGCAAGATCAACTCCGAGCAGAGCGCCATCGCGGCGATGGACGAGGTCTGCAAGCAGGCGAACCTCGCCAGCTCCAAGGATTTGGCATACCTCATCGGCACGGGCTACGGGCGCAACAAGGTCCCCTTCGCGGATGAGAACATCTCCGAGATCTCCTGCCACGCCATGGGCGTTCATGTGACCGACCCCAGCGTCAAGGCGATAATCGACATCGGCGGTCAGGACGTTAAGGGCATTTCCATTGACACCGACGGCACTGTCAAGAACTTCGCGATGAACGACAAGTGCGCCGCAGGTACGGGTCGCTTCTTCGAGGCTATGGCGCGCTCTTTCGAGATGAGCCTGCCCGAGTTCTCCAAGCTCTCCCTCACCGCTAAGAACGTCATTCCCATCACCGCGCAGTGCACCGTTTTTGCCGAGTCCGAGGTCATCACCCTTGTCGGTGAGGGCAAGGCGACCGATGAGATCGCCGCGGGCATCGAGATGGCAGTTGCAAAGCGCTGCTTCGTTATGGCGAAGAAGGCCGGTGCGACCGACAGCATCACCCTCACGGGCGGCTGCGCGAAGAATGACGGTCTGAAGGAAGCCATTGAGCACGTTCTCAAGCTCAAGGTCATCAACCTCAAGACCGACCCGCAGCTCATGGGCGCTCTCGGCGCGGCGGAGTACGCACGCCAGAAAGGCATGAACAAGAAGTAATTTTATTTGGGGCAGCGCCGCACAATGCGGCAAGAGCATCGTGCGGCACAGCTCCTATTACAGTATGGAAGCCAGCGGTGTTTCCGCCGCCCGCTTCACCTATACGAAAGGAGAACAACCAGCAATATGTGCAAATTCATAAAGAAGCTTTTCTCGGTTCTCATTACGGTTGTTGTGGTTCTGTTTGTTGTGTACTTCTGGAATCTCGATCAGAAGGTTCTCGGCTGGGCATACAAGCAGGTCAACACCATGTTTGACCGCAAGAAGGTCGATCTGGTGTTCTAAGCTATGGAGCTTTACAATCACCTTATAAACGACACCCGCGATATGCTCAAGGGCTCGCCAAAGGTGTGGGATTACAGCGAGGGCGCAAAGTGGACAGATCTCGGCGCGAGCGAGCTGGTGCTACAAAAGGATGCGGCGTATGAGCTCGGCGCGCAGGGTCACGGCTCTGCAAACTACGTGCTCTTCACCTCCAGCAGCGAGCTTGTGAGCGAGGATAAGGTAATGCTCTTCGGGCGCGACATGGGCGAGATTAAGTCCAACTGCGACTTTGCGCGCGTCGTGCTGCTGCGTATCGGCGTGATGGACGATGACGACGAGAAGGTCTACCGTATGCTCAAGGATATTGAGTTCGCCAAGTACCACGTTTACCCGGAGGGGTATATGGTGCGTATGTCGCCAGAGTCGTTCCGCGAGCAGATCCGCGTCAGTAAAACCGCGCAGAAAAAGGGCATAAGCTTCAAGAACATCGGAATGAACTACATTTCCGAGTATAAAAAGGATGCCAATGTCCTCAATGCCACCGTCATTTTCATCACCGATCCCGGCTTTGACTATGACGCGCTAAGGAATATGGCGAAGAAGTCCTCCGACATTACCGGCACGCTCACCCATATTCTCGAAGGACTGCCCACCGACTGCTCCGTGTGCGCCCTCAAGGACGTGTGCGAGGAGGTCGAGGGCATGAAGGAGCTGCACTTCGGCGTCGGCTCAAAGGGCACCGACCATCATTGAATAAAATTAAAGGGCGTGGATCTCGACAATCCACGCTCGCTTTATATCCATTTATGCACACAGCCGCTGATACTGTTGTTTTATCACAACACAGCCCCATATGCCATTATTGATTTGTTCAAAAATGAATGCTATAATAATACAAAACAGTAAATAATTTGACAATTGAGGAGGCGCGGCGCATGAAAACGAAAGTGAAGATGAAGCCGGGCTGGAAAATATTTTTGTGTATGCTCGGCGCACTGTTCATCATCGGTGCGGCGGCGTTCGGCGTGCTGATGGTGAGAGGCTATGCGATATATAAGCAGGCAGTCGCGGAGAAGCCGATCGAGGAAATGATGGACAATATACGCGCGCGTCCCGGGGAATATGTCACCGTGGACGAGCTGCCAAAGATGTACCTTGACGCGGTCGTTGCGGCGGAAGATCGCCGGTTTTACTCGCATAACGGCATTGATATAATCGCCATCGCGCGGGCGCTGCTTGTTGACATCAAAAACATGTCGTTCGCCGAGGGCGGCAGCACAATAACCCAGCAGCTTGCCAAGAACGAGCTGTTCTCCATGAACAAACACCTTGAGCGCAAGTTTGCGGAGATATTCGCCGCCCGTGCCATTGAGAAAGTGTATACCAAGGACGAGATTTTGGAGATGTACGTCAACTCCATATATTTCGGCAGCGGGTATTACGGCATTTCAAACGCGGCGCTGGGGTACTTCGGCATCGAGCCGTCGGAGATGAGCGATCTTATCTCCGTGTTCCTCGCGGGGCTGCCAAACGCCCCGTCTATCTACTCCCCCGACAACAGTGTCTACCTCGCCACGCGGCGCATGACAGTGATTTTGCAGCTGATGATAAACTATGACATCATCACCGTGGAAAAGGCGGATCAGCTCATGGCAGAGGCATACAGCATATCGTTTTTGTGCAACTACGCGGCGTAATAATAGACTTGTTCGACAACCTAATGTTGACGGTTAAAAATGCCACAGACCAGCGAGAAGCGAAGGGCAAACAAATGCCGTCTGTTTCTGTAACGAGAAGAGAATATTCTGAAGCGTTTGA
>CAVGKI010000167.1:0-3998 GCA_963629655.1 Butyricicoccaceae bacterium
ATACCGCTCATGCATGCGCGGCAGCAGGAACGCGGCAAGCAGCGCCGAGACGAAGAAAAGCCCGATAAGCTTTCTGTCATCCATGCTCTTCACCGCACTTACAGCGTACAGCGTAAACAGCAGCAGCCCCCCCAGCGCGGGGTATACTGACATATTCGTCAGCGCCGATATCTGCGCATCGCCGAAGAAGCGCCACACGGTCGGCGCATTGAAAAACAGCCCCTTATAATATCCGACCTGATTTGTATAGATATTCAGGCAGTTGGCAAGGCTGCGCCCCGCGATGAGCGCGGGCAGGATGGACGCAAAGTATACCGCCGGTATCCACAGCAGGTGTTTGGGCTTGACCTTGCCCATAAACAGCGCCGCCGCAAGAGCGGGCAGGATAAACACCGCCTGCAGCTTGAAGCAGAACGCCGCCGTCCAGCTTATTGCGCACAGCCGCCCGCGCCCTTTTACTGCCGCGACTGCGGATATTATGCACAGCGACGTGTATATCGCGTCGCACTGCGCCCACATCGCGCTGTCTATCATCACCGTCGGGGACAGCAGCACGATGATATATGCCGCAAGCTGCAAGCGCCTGTCCTCCACCTCCGTCATGACAAGGCGCATCACGGCATAAGCCATTATCACGTCAAAAAAGCAAGAGAACGCCTTTATGTGCACAAGACTCTCCGCCTTGAAGCGCGAGAGTATGGCGAGGTAATAGACATACGGCAGGTTGTAGTTGCCTATCGGCGTGCTCAGCGCATCCTTAAAGGACAGCGCGCCAAGCTCCTTGAACCACTGTAAAAGATACTGCGTAAAATCGCCGGATTCAAACGGCACCAGCGCCACGCGCGCATATATCGCGCAGCCCACGCACGCCGCCGTACCCAGCAGCTCCAGCGCATTGAATCGGCGCAGCGCGATAACGAGCAGCATGGCAAGCGCGAATATCCCGCCGAACAGCAGCGCCGTCGGTCTTGCCCACCACAGCTCTAGTGACGGCGCGGTCTTATAAATGAACAGCATGAATACCGCCGTTATAACAGCCGCACCCGCCAGCTGCGTCCACAGGCTGTCCGACGCCCGCTTAATGCCTCTTGTCAGTTGTTCCATAGACTTACCACCCTGCTGCTTGCAATAATGTGACTACTATATACTTATATACCCGAAAAATCAAGGCTTTGCCGTCATATCACAGTCTGCCGAGTATGTCGCGCGCGACATATACGCCGCTTGCGGAGGCATGGGACAGCGAGTGCGTCACGCCGGAGCCGTCGCCGATGACGTACAGCCCCTTTTCCTTTGTCTGCAGCGCGCTGTCAAGCTCCACCTCCATGTTGTAGAACTTTACCTCCACACCGTAGAGCAGCGTGTCGTCGTTCGCCGTGCCCGGCGCTATCTTGTCGAGCGCGTATATCATCTCAATGATCCCGTCGAGTATGCGCTTGGGTATGACAAGGCTGAGATCCCCCGGTGTCGCGGCGAGCGTCGGCGTGACGAAATTCTCCTCTATTCTGCGCTCCGTGCTGCGCCGCCCGCGCACAAGGTCGCCGAAGCGCTGCACCATCACGCCGCCGCCGAGCATGTTCGACAGCCGCGCAATGCTCTCGCCGTAGCCGTTGGAGTCCTTGAACGGTTCGGAAAAATGCTTGCTGACGAGCAGGGCGAAGTTTGTGTTCTCCGTGTGCTTGGATTTGTCCTCATAGCTGTGCCCGTTGACCGTGACGATGCCGTTGGTGTTCTCGTTGACGACAACGCCGTTCGGGTTCATGCAGAATGTGCGCACCATGTCCTCAAACTTCTCCGTGCGGTATACTATCTTGCTCTCGTACAGCTCATCTGTCAGATGTGAGAATATCTCCGCCGGCAGCTCCACACGCACGCCGATGTCCACGCGGTTGGACTTTGTGGGTATGCCGAGGCTCTCGCATACACCCTCCAGCCACTTGCTGCCGCTGCGCCCGACGGACACAACGCAGTCCGTGCAGGAATAGCTCTCCTCGCCCACGTGCACGATGTAGCCGACCTCGGCTTTCTCTATGCCCGTGACGGGGGAATTGAAATGAAAGTCCACCCTGTTTTTCAGCTCGTCATAAATATTGCCGAGCACGACATAGTTTATGTCCGTGCCGAGGTGGCGCACCTGCGCGTCCAGCAGATGCAGGCCGTTTTCAAGGCAGGTGCGCTTGATGGCGGTGTTCGCGGTGGAGTAGAGCTTTGTCCCCTCCCCGCCGTGGCGGAGGTTTATCCCGTCAACATACCGCATCAGCTCTATGGCCTCCTGCTTGCCGATATGCTCGTACAGCGTCCCGCCGAACTGATTTGTGATGTTGTACTTGCCGTCGGAGAACGCACCCGCGCCGCCGAACCCGCTCATGATGTTGCACACCGGGCACTTTGCGCAGACCTTTACCTTTTTGCCGTCTATGGGGCAGCGGCGCTTGTCGAGCGTGCGCCCCAGCTCGAACACGGCGATTTTCAGCCCCTTGTCCGCCTGTGCCAGCTCATAGGCGGAGAAAATGCCGCCGGGACCTGCACCGATGATTATCACGTCGTAATTATTCATATCATGCTCCTCCGTCTCAGGAATGTTGAGCCGCGCGGCATCTCTCTCCGCGCAGCAACTTGACGCAAAAGCAGCCCCATATTCCCTTTCGGGGAACACGGAGCTGAAAATGTATCCTCGCTTACTTTACTACATCCCGCGCAGAAAGTCAAGTGAACGATGTGTGAATTGAACGGCAAGATTTTTGTTGCCTTTATGCGGTTTATGAGGTATACTAAACTATATTTTACAGAAAGGGTCGAGAATTGCATGGAAAAGAGCAGAAAGCAGTTTATAGGCATCGTGCTCATCATGGTGTTCATGATCGCGCTGACCCGTGGGCTTACGATCTCTCATAATATGGAGCTGCATCCCGATGAGCACGTGTTCTATAATGCGGCGCAAAGCCTAAAGGGCTACATTTCCGGGTCGTCCCCTGTATATGAAGAGGAAAAGGAGTATCCCGAGGGCGCGATAGTGCTGCAAGTCCCGTTCCATATTCTCACTGCGATAATAAACCGTCTCACTGCGGCGGACATATCGCCTCAGTTGAGCGGGCGTATTGCCGCTGTGTTTTATTTCACCGCCGGCTCGTTGCTTGGTTCTGTTGTTCTTTATCGATACTTCACTAAAAATATTGCTTCCCTGGCTTTATACGGCGCAATCACCGTATTTTCAATAATCCACATTACCCAGTCCCGCTATGGCACAGCTGATGCCATAACTTTCCCTCTGCTCATGGCAGTCATTCTCTTCACAGCGTTGGCCTTGGAGCAAAAGTCTCACCGCTACCTGTGTATCGCGACCGCTTTCTTCATGTCTGGCACTCTTTGCGCGGTGAAATATCCTCTCATTTTCTTTTCCGCAATACCTGTCTATGGCATTATCCGCATTTTAAAATCTGAGCATTTCAAGTATAAGTATCTGCTTCTGTTCATAGCCGTACCAGTTTTGTACCTCGGCTTCGCTCTCTTATCACCAAAAGCGGCTATTGATCCCTTGTATATAATCCGTGCATCAACGCGTGAAATTGGCGCTTATATGTCTGAGCACAGCGCATCCAATTATTCGTGGATATGGACACACTTCATGTCTATGTTCACTTTTTCTACACTTTATTCCGGCTTCCCTTTAGTCACATTTTTCTTCATTGCAGCCGTTTGCAAAATGCGTAAAGTTTCCTCACACACACAGTCGACAGATATTCTTTTTTCAACAGTATTGCCAATCGTTATCATGATCTTTTTTACCTACAACATTTTTGTCCGTCTATTGGTGTCGCGTTCGTTCTATCCGTTTTTCTTTCTTACGGATCTTTACGCCGCCTATTTTGTTGGCAGTTGGTTATGTGACCGAAATCACATAAAGCGCGCAGCGGCAATCTTTCTCTGCACCGTCATGGTCGTGCGGGGGGGTTATTACATAGTTCTCCTGTCTGAAAAGCACGCCTCTGATCGATATG
>CAVGKI010000168.1:0-3988 GCA_963629655.1 Butyricicoccaceae bacterium
TTATACACAAAAACCACAGCTTTTCAAAAAAACTGTGGTTTTTCAGTGCCCTTGAAAATAAGGCTTTTTTCGCGCCTTACTTCTGAACCCTTGACATCAATACTACCGTCTCCACATGGCACGTCTTCGGAAACATATCCACCGAAGTCACGGCTTGCAGATCATACCCAAGCGCGGAGAAGCGGAGAATGTCGCGCGCGAGGGTTGCGGGATTGCAGGAGACGTACACCACGCGGCGCGGACGCATCGCGGCAACGGCGGCAACGGCGCGCTCGTCCATGCCCTTGCGCGGCGGGTCAACGACAATGACCTCCGGCTGCAAGCCGCGCGCGGCGAGCGCGTGCGCTGCCTGTCCTGCGTCGGCGCAGATAAATTCGGCGTTCGTGATGCCGTTTGCGGCGGCGTTCTTCGCCGCGTTTTCTATTGCCTCCGGCACGATTTCCGCCCCGATGACACGCCCCGCACGGCGCGCGAGCGCAAGGCTTATCGTTCCCGCGCCGCAGTAGAGGTCGAAAACCAGTGCGTTCGGCGACGGCGCGGCATATTCCAGCGCCTTGGCGTAGAGCCGCTCCGCCTGCGGCGGATTCACCTGATAAAACGCCTGCGGGGAGATAGCAAACGTGTTGCCGCAGAGCGTGTCCGTCATCTCGGCGCGCCCCCACAGCGTATAAAAATCCCCGGCGAGAACGGTGTTGCCGACGGTTTTGTTGATGTTCAGTACCACCCCCGTCAGCTCGGGACAGGCACGGCGCAGTGCGTCAACCAGCGCGCCTGTCGCCGCACCGAAGCCGCGCGCGGCGACGATGCACACGACCGCGTCCACCGTATGCACAGCGCGGCGGCAGAAGATGTGCCGCACCGTGCCCCTGCCGCTTGCCTCATCATAGGCGGGAATGCCGTTTGCCGCCATGAATGCCGTTAGCGCGCCGGCAGCGCGGCGGCACAGCTCGTTTTGTATAAGACAATCGTCAACGGCAATGAGCTCATGACTGCGCTCGCGATAAAACCCGGCGCACGGCTGACCGTTGACCTCCGCGACGGCGAGAATGCCCTTGTTGCGGTAGCGCGCGCAGCAGTCCGCAGCTATTATTTCCTCCGCGCGCACGCTCTGCCGGCCTATACGCTCCAGCGCGTCGTTCACGCGCGCAAGCTTGAAGCGCAGCTCCTCAGCATAGCTCATGTGCCAAGTGTCGCACCCGCCGCATTTGCCGAAGTACGGGCATTCGGGCGCGCGGCGCTCAGCCGAGGGGAGGAGAAGCCGCTCCGCGCGCGCATATACCGCGCCCGCCGTGACCTTGACAATGCGGATATCCCATGTCTCGCCCGCAACGGTGCGCGGCACGAACACGGCGCGCCCGCCTATGCGGCACACGCCGTAAGCCTCGGAGGAGTACCCCTCAATCGTGACTGTATACACATCATTTTTCTTCAAATCATTCATAATAAAAATAATATCACATTTTGAGGCGCTTGGCAATTCGCGAGGAAAACATTTGCTGTATATTTAAGAATAAAAGCTCAGATAATATTTACGCTTAATAAAAACAGCCCGATTCAGGAGGACAGAAATGAAAAAAGCTATTGTTTACATGGTCATGACGTGCATACTGGCGCTTTCCCTCTGCGGCTGCGGCGCGGATATGCCCGCCGACACCGATGTTGACAACACCGTGCCCACGGCGATGCCGACAGCCACAGCAAAGGTCACGCCAATCATAACGCCCGATGTCACGGACAGCGCCGTCACAGACGGAGACACCGTCGTCTCGCCCAGCGCTGCGGTGACGGACAGCACTGCCGATACGGCGAGCACGGACACCACTGCCGTACCCAAGAAATAAAAATGTTCACAAATGAGCCTCATTTCCGAGGCTCATTGTCTATTTTGCCTCTTGAAATAGCGTGTTTGCCGCGCTATTATGAGCTAAGACCAAAAGGAGGTAATGACATGAGCTATATACCAACACCCGAGCAGGCGGAGGAGCTGCTCAAGCGCTTCAACAAGGAGCCGTTTCACATTCAGCACGGCGAAACCGTGTCGAAGGTAATGGGGGAGTTCGCAAAGGAGTACGACCCGGAGAACGTCGATTTCTGGCGCACGGTGGGAATGCTGCACGACATAGATTTTGAGCTCTACCCGGAGCAGCACTGCGTCAAGGCGAACGAGATGCTGCACGAGCTGGACATTGACGAGGACGTTATCCACGCTGTGATAAGCCACGGCTACGGCATATGCGTTGACGTTGCGCCGGAGAAGTATATGGAAAAGGTGCTCTTCGCCACGGACGAGCTGACAGGGCTTATCGGCGCGGTCGCGCTCATGCGCCCGACGGGGCTTGAGGGCATGGAGGTCAAGTCCGTGATGAAGAAGTTCAAGGACAAGAAGTTTGCCGCAGGGTGCTCCCGCGATGTTATACGGCGCGGCGCGGAGATGATGGGCGTGGAGCTTAACGAGCTTATCGCCAAGACAATTGACGCGATGCGCGCCTGATGCTGAGAATATACTACGCGGACGTGTCCGGGCTCGACCTTACGGGGGACTATGCGCTGTCGGAGTATCGGCGCGCGCGGCTGGCAAGCGTTCGGCAGGACACCGTGCGTCGCTGCGGCATCGGCGCGGAGCTGCTGTTGAACCGAGCCGCTGCGGACTGGCGGAGTGATTTCCCGCTCCCGCTCGACATTGTGACACTCGAACACGGCAAGCCCGCGCTGCGCGGGGGCGAGGTGTATATCGGACTGTCGCACTCCGGCGCATATGCCGCCGCAGCGGTGTGCGACGAGGACTTTGGGCTCGACATACAGCGGTATATGCCGCCGAACCCGGCGCTGGCGCGGCGGTTCTTTGCCGCAGATGAGCAGAAGTATATCGCGCGCGCAGAGGACGGCGGACTTGCATTCACGGAGATATGGTGCAGAAAGGAGAGCTATATAAAGGCTCTCGGCACGGGACTGGCAACACCGCTGAGGTCGTTCTCCGTGATGGATATGCCCGGTATATGGCACTGCGCGCTTGATGGGTTTCAGCTTGCCGTGTGTGTTCCGGGGAGGGCGTATGTAAAGCCCGACATAATCAAAAAAATAGAGCTGCTTTGACGATGAGCAGCTCTATTTTTCGCGTCGGCGCGATATACGCGCCGCTACACGTTCAGTCCGGCTTCCGCAAGCGTGTTGCGCAGATAGGTGAAATGCTCGTCGCTCATCGACGTGAGCGGCAGACGCAGCATTCCCGTGTCCATGCCGAGCATTTTCATTGCGGTCTTGACGGGGATGGGATTCGTCTCAATAAAGAGCGCGGAGAAGAGCTTTGCGTACTTTGCATACAGCTCCGTCGCTTCCTTGAAGCTGCCGTCAAGACAGAGCCGGCACAGCTTTGCCACCGCACCCGGCACGATGTTCGACGCAACGGATATAACGCCCAATGCGCCCAGCGCCATCATCGGCACGGTGTTGTCGTCGTTCCCGCTCCATATGTACAGGTCGTTTCCGCAGCGGCTGACGATCTCACCGACGAGGCTGATGTCGCCGGAGGCTTCTTTCACGCCGACGATGTTCGGGTGCGCGGAGAGCGCCTTGTATGTCTCCGGCGCAATTCCGATGCCCGTGCGGCTGGGAACATTGTAGAGTATCATCGGAATGTCGACCCGGTCGGCGACATAGGTGAAGTGCTCCGCAAGCCCTTTCTGCGTGGATTTGTTGTAGTATGGCGTGACCATGAGTATGCCGTCTGCGCCGGCAAAGCGCGCGTTCTCGGCATTTTTGAGCGCGGTGTCCGTGTTGTTGCTGCCCACGCCGACGATCACCTTCATGCGGGCGTTGTTAGCCCTTATCGCAAAGCGCACGAGCTCCTCATATTCATTGCGCGTGACGGTTGCATTCTCGCCGGTCGTCCCGCATACCACGATGGCGGACGTGCCGTTTTCAAACTGAAAGTCTATGTTCTTCCTGAGCTGTTCATAGTCCACGCCGTGCTCGTTGAACGGAGTGACGA
>CAVGKI010000169.1:0-1296 GCA_963629655.1 Butyricicoccaceae bacterium
TCTTTTCTTCTTCTGTTGATTATATCTCACTAGCCACGTCTGTTACAACTTTACTTTAGCACTGCAAAGCATTCACATTCCAATTATTCTGAAACCATTTGACGGCTTCCCATTTATATTTTTCGTTGCCCCACTGTATGGAGACAAAATCCCGCTTGTACTGTGCCAGTGCATCCTTCAATTGAGCTCGGTCAAACATGAAGCCACCCCTTTATGTCTCTATCTGCGTAAAGCTAATACGTAAAGTCCGGGACATAGTGCGCGTAAAACTCCTCGAGGCATATCCCCTGCTCCATGATGAATTTGGCGGCTTCCTTGCCGACGTAGCGGTAGTGCCACGGCTCATCCCAGCCGGTCAGCAGAAGCTTACGCGTTGGATAGCGCTTGATGAAACCGTACTCGGCGCAGTGCTCGTCCAGCCATGCGAAGAAATCGGGATCCATATCCTCATATACGACCTTCGTGCGCGCCTTGTCCAGCAGATCGACCGCAAGACCGAGCTGATGCTCGCTCGCTCCGGGCATCATGGTTATCTCCTTCGCCTGCTCGACCGCCTCCTGATATATGCCGGAGGGATCGTCATAGTTGACGGTCTTGCCGCCGGAAAGCTCATAGGCGATCTGGCTCGCCTTGGTGTTGAACAACTGGCTTTGATAGGAGTACGTTCTGTATGCGCCCCACACAAACGGGGAGAAGCCCGCCTCCTGCATCGCCGCAAGCATAGCGTTCAGCTCGTCCACATGATCGGAGCGAAACTGCATATACTTTGTTATCTCTATCCTCGTCACCTCCGGCTCATACGCCGAGGAGAGGAGGTTGTCGTCGTTCACTATGGAATATATGTCCAGCGTGATGTCTATGTCCGGCCAGATGTCCTCCGTCGGTTCGGGCGTTTCCTCGGTCGCGTTGGGGTCGAGGAACGTGACACTGTCGGAGCTGACATATGCGCCGTCAACGCCGCCGAATATAACGTTCGTCTGACGGTTCATCCGGGATATGACGATGGTATATAGAACAAGGCTCAGAAAAGCCATTGTGATGATCCACAGTGTTTTTTTTCTCATATGTACACCCGCCTTTCTCTGCCCGCACGGGCAGTATTTTATTTTATACGGGAAACATTATAGCACAGCGTATGCATAAATTCAAGTGCCGCAGCAGCAATTACCCACTTGTGCCCCACTGTACGCAATTTATTATGTATAAGCCGGCGCATTTCCTTGTCGTGTGCACCACCCGCATACAAATATGCTGAAAAAAGGCTGCAAAAAGTCCTGCGTCAAACTCAGTGGAACT
>CAVGKI010000169.1:1306-3970 GCA_963629655.1 Butyricicoccaceae bacterium
CAATAAAAGGCAGCGAAAAAAATCAAAAGAGAGTATAACTCCCACTACCCCGCAAAATCAGAGCTGTGGAAAACTTATGCAGCATTGCAGTTGAGTATATATTCCTCCTTACGGGTAGAGTGGGTAGAGTAAATCTATATTTTTCATAAAGTAGTCTATAAGAGAGCTACTATAAGAGAGTTTATGGGAAATTGCGATTTTTCTCTACCCGCTCTACCCACCAACAACAAAACACCGGGCAGAGCTTATTACTCTACTCGGTGTTTTGTTGTTGGTCCGAACAGTGTCCCTATAAAGAATAGGGTGTTCGGATTATCCTTCAATGGTGGGGCTGTGGAGGCTCTGTATGAACACCAGAGGCAGAGCTACTATCCCCTTTCAGAAATTCCGTGACAACACGATAATTATTGCCGTCTCCATCAGTGCCGGTGAAGTTGTACTCAATCTCTATCCGGTCATCCCATAGCCTGATGGCCTTTACCATAGTTCGGAGCAGTTCCTTGCGATAAGCTTGGTTGTCAGGCGTACCATTACGCAGCTTTTCTAAATAGAACCGCATACGCTCACCATCGACCGGCTCTTCAAACATGGCCTTTCCGAGAGCAATGCTTCTTTCAAGGTCGTGTATTTCCGTTTCCAGCTCTTGCATTCTTGCAGATGTCGTCTCATTGAATATGCCGGCTTCTATGGCTTTCATGATATTATCCAGCGCCTTTTTACGGGAAGAAAGCTCTTCCTCCATCACCGGAACATCCGATGTTTCCTGCGCTTGCTTTTTCAGCTCGATATATCCAGAAACAAGCCAGTCTGTCACATCTGCCCGCGACAGGCAGGCGCGCGTCAGATCCACGACGAACTGCTCTATAAAATCTCTGCGGACATTATGCTTTGTGCAGCCGTCATTCCCGCGGCTTTTACAGGTGTAATAGTAGTGAAGAGTTCCGTTCCGACTCGTCCCCGCATATCCGACCATGGGAGAGCCGCATTCCCCACAATATAGCTTCCCAGTAAGCAGATAATCAGAATTAGATTTGCGCTTTGCGCCCTCGCTATTTAGCCCTTCCTGAAGCTTACGTTGCACAGCGTAAAAAACCTCCTCACTTATTATCGCGGGAACACCGCCAACGACTCGCACACCAGAATGCTCATATATTCCGATGTATCTTTCGTTCCTCAGCATACGATTAAACGAGTTTTTGTTGAAAGGCTTCCGTGTTTTTGTCAGAATCCCTCTGTCGTTGAGACTACGGATAATATCAGCATAGGGAACATCATCCACAACCTTGGAAAAGATCTCCCGCACGATTGCGGCGCGCGGCTCGTCAATGGCATACTTGCCATCCTCGCCTTTTTTATAGCCATACGGGAGAGACCCGTTCACCTTGCACTCGGCAGCATTGTCTTTCAGCCCTCGCCTGATATCCTCGGCCATGTTCTCAGAATAAAACTGATTGACATTCATCATTGTTCGCAAAGCAAAGCGGCCTGCCGCTGTGTTTCCAAACTCTTCTTTGGCGTAGAGCGTTTTTATGCCAAAGCTATCGAGCCGGGATTCATATTGCAACGCATTCAGCATATTACGGGAAATTCGGTTAGACTTATAGGCAATCACAACATCGAACTTGCGTTTTTCAGCATCGCGCATAAGCCGCTGAAACTCATTGCGCCGGTCAGTGCGGCCAGAAATGGCTTTGTCTGCGTATATGCCAACAACAGAAATACCGTTGGTCACGGCAAAGGCCGTGCATTCCTCTATCTGTTGTTCTATACTTTCTTCTTTTTGGCTGTGAGAAGAATACCGCGCGTATATTACACCGGTGATTATCAAATTGTCTGACTTCTTTTTATACTTCTGCGAAGTCATATAGCCTCCTTGCTCAGATGCCGAGCAACTGCTTCTTTTTGGCTGTAAATTCTTCTTCGGTAAGCACACCTTCATCAACGAGCTGCTTGAGGGCGCGCAAATCATTTATTGTTGGAACTGATGTATCGGGCTGGCAAGCCGGAGCGGGATTGCTGTTCCAGTTGGCAACCTGCTTTTCGTAGATTCCTGCGAGTTCTGCGTATTCAGGCTTGTAGACTGCGGTCATTTCACTGCCGAACCCCACACCAAAGCCACCAATATCAACGAAAGAATCGCTCCCTTTCTTGAGCTTGATGGTTATCATTCCGTTTGACATGAACGAAGGTTTTTTGTTTGAGAAAGATGCGATGCTTTGAATAGGTATAGTCGTGTTCTTTTTCTTTTCGATAAAAATCAAACTGCTGCTTGTCAACTTTAGTGCTTTTGGCGTAATGCAGGGAAGCTCGGGTAAATCTCCGGACGGGATTTTACTCGTGCGCGTGGCATATGCCCCCGCACTTTCTCCACGCGAAACACGTACAGCTTCCTCGCCAACGTAAATATGATCTGCCGCTCTTGCACACGCTTGACATAGTCCTTGCTTGGATATTTCTGCGGCCGAAATTCTTTTGCCGCACTTTTCGCATATAGGCATGAAACACCCTCCTAACTGTTCGCGTAATAATCTTCCGAATGCTATTCAGTTTGTAATAAATCTGCTATTATTGTTACACTTACTGCCGGCAGCACCGCATAAAAAAGTTAACGCAAATTGCAAGTGCAAGTTGGACACCTGCACGGTAGAAATTAGTTAATCAGAG
>CAVGKI010000170.1:0-3875 GCA_963629655.1 Butyricicoccaceae bacterium
GCGCAGCGGCGGTTAAAAGCAAGCCCGGCATAGATGCGACCGCACTGAAAATAATCGGCATTATCGCCATGACGGCAGACCATATCGGCTATTTTCTCTTCCCCAAGGCTGCGGTATTCCGCTGGGTCGGGCGTATCGCATACCCGATATTTGCGTATATGATCGCCGAGGGCTGCCGCTATACAAAAAACAAGCTGCGATATTTTCTGTCTGTTCTCAGCGTGGGCATCGGCTGCGCTCTTGCGGCATATCTCGCGGCGGGAAGTCTGTGTCTGCCCATCTTCGTCACCTTTGCCTGTTCTATCGCACTTATCTTTGCCATAGAAAAAGCCGCTGCTGCCGGAGAAGCTGCCTCAGAGCGCTGTGCTTTCGGCACTCTTGCGGCATTGCTGACCGCGCTGTATTTCAGCCTGTTTGAATTGCAGGTGATCCCGAAACTTGAGGTCGATTACGGCTTTTTCGGCATTTTAACGCCGGTTCTTATCAGATTCGGGCGGAGCAAGGGCGAAAGGCTGCTCGCGCTTGCGATCGGGCTGTGCCTGATCTCGACGGGCATGGAGCTTGCGCAGTTGTTCTCGCTTGCGGCAGTGGCAGTGCTTGCGCTTTACAGCGGGGAGCGCGGGAGGTACAGCCTGAAATGGTTTTTCTACGGTTATTATCCGCTGCATATTGCCGCGCTCTACGGCATAGCACAGCTTGTATAAAAGCACTAATACTAAATCAAAATCAGGAGGTAAATAAAAATGAAGGTACTTATGGTTATTGGAAGTCCGCATAAGGAGGGCTGCGTTTATACCGCGCTCAGTGAGGTCGCCTCGGCGCTGAACGCCGAGGGTGTGGACACGGACTTTTTCTGGATCGGCAGCAAGCCCATCGGCGGCTGTATCGGCTGTCACGGCTGCGCCGCGAAGCATAAATGCGTCTTTGACGACAAAGTGAATGAATTTCTCGCCATAGCGGGCGATTATGACGGCTTTGTCTTCGGCGCGCCGGTGCATTGGGCAAGCGCGGCAGGCGCGATGAGCGCGTTTCTCGACCGCGTGTTCTATGCCGACTTCTGCGGCGGGCTGAACAGCTTCCTGCTAAAGCCTGCGGCGGCGGTCGTCACTGCGCGCCGCGCCGGAACGACCGTGACTTGGGATCAGATAAACAAGTATTTTGGACTGATGCAGATGCCAATCATCACCTCGCGCTACTGGAACATGGCGTTCGGCGCGAACCCGGAGGAGCTGAAAAAGGACAGAGAGGGCATGCAGATAATGCGCATTCTCGGCAAGAACATGGCATGGTTTCTCAAGTGCAAGCAGGCAGGCGAAAAGGCCGGTATCGCCCTGCCGGAGCAGGAGAGGATAGACTTTACGAATTTCATAAGAAACGATTTGTGATAGTTAAAATATAACATACCAGGGCTTTCAAATCCATTTTTTCAACAGGCACACTTTTTCTTGCAATCCGCCAATTATATGGTATAATTTTATTGTATGACTTTAGCACAATTTTAGCTATGTCCGGGAGAGCCCTATGAATATTAAAAAGATACTGATCGTTTGCCTGCTGCTGCCGACGATTCTTGCGCTTGCAGCATGCGGGCAGATTGCGCCCGCAGAGGCAACAGCGCCTGCCTCTGCCGAGGATGATGTGTTTCGCTCCGACCTCACAGCGATAGATTATCTTGAGGGGACATGGACGAATAACCGCGGGCAGTATATCACCGCCAAGCGCGGCGACGGTGTGCTCATCGTGTGGGAGACTAATATTCCCGTTCCGACCTGTGAGCTGCATGTGCTGACGGACGGGGTGCTGCGCGGCGGCAACGCCGACGGTGAGCAGACCGACTTGCTCAGCTTTGAGCGCATAGATGACGACAGCATCACTGTGCACGACCTTGTCAACAATGCGGAGAGCACCTTTATCCGCGATTCGCTGGAGGTCGATGCTTCGCGGCTGGATAACGAGTATGTGTTTTGGTCGATGAACCGCGCGTGTGTGTATCTCACGGGTATGTGGATGAACGAAAACGGCAATTATTTTGTGCTGACTGTGGATAACGGCGCGGTCAGCTTCAATTCCGACCTGCCGTGCGCCGACTGTGATTACATAGATTTTTATGAGGGCGACCTCTGCGGCTTTACTGACAACGGCGACGGAACGGCGGACTATGAGTCTCTGTTTACCTTTGACATCATCTCCGAGGACGAGGTGAAGGTGTACTGCCATGCCGACCACAGCGAGACAGTCTTTGACCGTCTCAGCCACGAGCTGGACGAGGAGCTTTTGAACAGCGAGTATATTTTTGCTAACAGCCAGCGTGCGATCGCGTTTCTCAACGGCGAATGGAGAACTGAGGGTAAATGGAAATTCTTCCGTGTACAGCAGACCGGCGCTTGGAACACCAACCTCCCGCTGGATGACGGCTGCACTGCCTACGGCTTTGCTGACGGTGGGCTCTTTGGTACTACGGAGGACGAAAACGGCGAGGAGATCAACGTCGAAATATATAAATTCAAGATCATCTCCGAGGACGAGATTGAGCTGACCGTATGCGAAAGCGGCGACACATACGCGTTTTTTAGGGAGGATTAAGGCATGAATACTGTGACCGTAAAACGCGAGACACAGGCGCTCGCTCCCGGCAGCGAGCCGGAGCATATTAAGCTGACGCTTGAAAATTTTCTCTCCGTGCTCGACGGTGCGTTCCCCGGCAAGCGCATCGTCTGGCGCGAATGGGATCACGCGCGCTTTGATAAGCTTGCAAGCTATCTCTGCTCCGAGCTGGGGTATTCTGCGGGTGCGCCGTTTCTCACGGCTTACGGGTACACCGTTGTAACAGATGACAATGTCCTCTGCCCGGAGGCAGAGGACGAGACGGGAAACGGCACGCCGGAAACTGCGTCGGAATCCATGCAGGAGGAATCCCCCGCGCCGGAGCAGGAAGCGGAGGCGGAAGCGCAGCCTGTTGAGGAAGAAGCCGAACCGAATGAGCAGCGCACCGTGCATACCGGCAAGATAGTCCGTGTATTCGGCAATAAAAACAGCGGCTTTGTCCGCGACGACGCAAGCGGAGACGATTATTATTTCAACATCCGCAGCTTCACACAGTGGGTGGATGCGCTCACCCTTGGGCGGGCTGTCAGTTTCCGCCTTGTCCGTCACTTTGACCGCCGTCACAACCGTATGCGCGAAAACGCGGTGGAGCTGAGCTATGTGGAGTAAAAACTGCGCGAAAAACACTTGAAATTTTGCCGCATATGTAATATACTCTTCACTGGCGTGCCGGTGTGATGGAATGGTAGACGTAGCGGATTCAAAATCCGCCGATGGAGACATCGTGTGGGTTCGAGTCCCACCACCGGCACCATGGTGCCAAAACAATACCATAAGGTCATCAGCCGCCGCAAGCGGTGTCAGATTGACCGATGGTATTGTTTTTCCTTTTCGAGTCAAACCCACCTGCGGCTGGGCTTTGATTCGGTTTTTCGTTCTGGGCTTTTTAGGCTCGGAAATTTTTTTGTTTTTCCATTGATGACAAACGCCGTTTTTAAGTGACTGAACAGACCCGAACCGCAATTTGACGGTATTTCAAGATTTATCTATGTGTTATTGAACGTTGGATGTGCAAAATGAGCAAGCAAGTAAGATAAGCAACAGAATATTAAATTGGCAAAGACCGTGTCGCCCGCGAGCGTGGAGCGAAGGTTGTCTATGACGAGTGGATACAGGAGTATCTGAATGCGAGCGCTGTTCCGAATATAAACGGCGAGCTAAAATTGCGCGGGGTGTCATAGACAGCATATTTTCGCGGGCTTTGTGCAGAGCGCGTTGATCAGCCTTGTGTTCGGCACGGTGCTGACCGTGGGTGCACTGTTCGTGATACG
>CAVGKI010000171.1:0-3868 GCA_963629655.1 Butyricicoccaceae bacterium
ATCCTTCCGCAACGAGATCACGCCGGGCAACTTTATCTTCCGCGTGCGCGAGTTTGAGCAGATGGAGCTGGAGTTTTTCTGCGAGCCGGGCACTGACCTTGAGTGGTTCGATTACTGGCGCACGTTCTGCCACAACTTCCTGCTGTCTATCGGCTTGAAGGACGAGAATCTCCGCCTGCGTGACCATGACCCGGAGGAGCTGTGCTTCTACTCCAAGGCGACAACGGACTTTGAGTTTCTCTTCCCGTTCGGCTGGGGCGAGCTTTGGGGCGTTGCCGACCGCACGGATTATGACCTCACCCAGCACCAGACCGTCTCCGGGCAGGATCTGACCTACTACGATCAGGACAAGAACGAGCATTATATCCCCTATGTCATCGAGCCGTCCCTCGGCGTGGAGCGCACCGTGCTGAGCGTGCTGTGCGACGCTTATGACGAGCAGGTCGTCGGGCAGGACAAGAAGGGCAACGACGATGTGCGCACGGTGCTGCATCTGCACCCCGCGCTCGCCCCGTTCAAGTGCGCCATTCTGCCGCTCTCCAAAAAGGAGATACTCACCGCGCCCGCACTTGAGCTGTATCAGGAGCTGAGCAAGGAATTTATGTGCGACTACGACGAGACGGGCTCTATCGGCAAGCGCTACCGCCGCGAGGACGAGATAGGCACGCCCTACTGCATCACCTTTGACTTCAACACCGTCGGCACGGACACCGACGAGGCGGATCACTGCGTCACCGTGCGCGAGCGCGACAGCATGACGCAGGTGCGCATCCCCATCTCCGAGGTCAGGGATTACATTGCCGAGCGCATCAAGTTTTGATTTTATAGAGATTTATAAAAGAATAGAGGCTGAAGCAGTTAATGATAGACGGATTTGTAAAGGTCGCGGCGGCATCCCCGGTCATAAAGGTTGCGGATACGCACTATAACGCCGCGCGCGTTATCGAGTGCATGAAGGCGGCGGACGCGGCGGGCGTGAAGCTGCTTGTGTTCCCGGAGCTTACGCTCACCGGCTGCTCGTGCTATGACCTCGTGGGGCACAGGGTGGTGCTCGACGGGGCGGCGGCAGCGCTGGAGGAGGTCGTGAAGGCGTCCGAGGGGCTGGATATGCTCGTGCTCGTGGGTCTGCCGTATGCCTACGGCAGCCGGCTTTTGAGCTGCGCCGCCGCCGTGTACTCCGGCGAGGTGCTTGCCCTTGTCCCGCGCGAGAACGTCGCGGGCAGCCGCTTTGCCGCGTATACCGGCGAGGGCGACACCGTGCGCGTCGGCGCGCTGGAGACGGAGCTTGTTCCAAATGTGCTCTTCACGCATGAGAAGCTGCGCGGGCTGTCCGTCGCGGTGGAGCTGGGCACGGATATCAACGCGGTGTGCTCCTCGGCGGAGTATTACGCCGTCGAGGGTGCGACGGTCATCGCGCAGATGGCGGCGTTTCCCGCCACGGCGACTTCCACGGACGATACGCGCCTTGCCGCGCGCTATCAGTCCAAGCATCTCGCGTGCGGTGTGGTGCTTGCCGCGCCCGGCAAGGGCGAGAGCACCACGGACAATGTGTATTCCGGGCTCTGCCTTGCCGCCGAGGGCGGCGTGATCCTCGCCGAGGATGAGCGCCCCGACAGCATGGCGATCACGGAGATAGACGTGGATTATCTTCTCAATCTCCGCCGCCGTCTCGGCGGCTTTGACGAGCCGGACGAGGATATGTGCGTTGCCCCGTGGGGCGGCGCGCTGACGGAAACGGTGATAACGCGCAGCTATGCCAAGCTGCCGCATCTGCCCGCGCGTCCGGAGGACGTGCCGGAATACTGCGAGCGGGTGCTGGACATTCAGGTGTCCGGGCTTGTCAAGCGCATGGAGTATGCGCATCTTGACCACTGCGTCGTCGGCATCTCCGGCGGGGTTGACTCCACCCTCGCGGTGATGGTGAGCGCGATGGCGGTCAAGCGCATGGGGCTTCCCGCGTCAAACGTTATTGCCTGCACTCTGCCGTGCTTCGGCACGTCGTCGCGCACGAAGTCCAACGCCGTCATTGTCGCCGAGCAGATGGGCGCGGAGGTGCGCGTCATTGATATCGGCAAGTCCGTCTATCAGCATTTTGACGACATTGGGCATGCGCACGATGATTACTCCATTGCCTTTGAGAACGCGCAGGCGCGCGAGCGCACACAGGTGCTGCTCGACATTGCCAATAAGGTCAACGGGCTTGATGTCGGCACGGAGGATCTCAGCGAGTTTGTGGACGGCTGGTGCACTTTCAACGGCGACCATACCAGCAACTATGATGTCAACCTCGGTCTTACCAAGACGCAGGTGCGCGCAAACGTCCGCTATATCGCCCAGACGACGGACAACGCCACGCTTGCCGCGTCGTTGTGGGATGTGCTGGACTGCCCGGTCACGCCGGAGCTTCTGCCCATCCATGACGATCAGATAGAGCAGAAGAGCGAGGACTCCGTCGGGTCGTACTCATTGCAGGATTTCTTCACGCACAAGATAATGATCTGCGGCTTTACCCCGTCCAAGACCTTCCGTCTTGCAAAGCTTGCCTACGGCGACGACTTCACGGATGAGGAGCTTGTCCGCTGGCTCAGAAGCTACTGCCGCCGCTATTTCAGCCAGCAGTTCAAGCGCTCCTGCCTGATGGACGGCCCTGCGGTGGACAGCTTCACCGTCTCCCCGCGCACCGGCTTTCTCATCCCGTCCGATGCCGAGGCGGCACTCTTCCTCGCGGATGTTGATGCGCTCGAAAAGCGCGTTATCGGATAAGCTAATAGAACAAAAAGAGGGAAGAGGTATCGCTCCGATGCCTCTTCCTTTTTGGCGTTTTGTCTGCGCTGCTTTAAGACTAAACTGTAAACTTGCGCTTATGGCGGCAAAACAATGCGAAATGTAACCTGCGCCCTCTTGCTTTTCGCGGCGGCAGGGTATACAATGCCCAAGCGCCTAAGATTTATATGGCAGTATAGTGAATAGAATTTGCGTGAGAGGAGCGCAGTGTGTTCATGAAGCCGAAAACCGTTAACCTGACTGAAGGCTCGATAACAAAGAGCATTGTGGAGTTTTCCATCCCAATCCTGCTTACGAATCTGCTTCAGCAGCTTTATAATTCCATAGACAGCGCAGTGCTCGGTCAGTTCTGCGGGGACGATGCGCTCGCCGCCGTCGGCGCGACCGGCGCGCTCATCAACGTGCTTATCGGCTTTTTCCTCGGTCTTGCCACCGGCGCGGGCATTCTCTATGCCATGTATTACGGCGCGGGCGATAATAGAAGCCTGAAAAAGCTCATCGACTCGTCAATGGTGCTCAGCCTTATCATCGGCGTGATAATGACCGTGGTGGGCATGGTGTTCACGCGGGAGCTTCTTGGGCTGATGGATATGCCGACGGCGACGCTTGACCTTTCGGAGGAATATCTGCGCATATACATGGGCGGCACGATAATCACGCTGATATATAATGTCGGCGCGGGGCTTATCCGCGCCGAGGGGGACTCCGTCCGTCCGCTCATCTACCTTGCGATAGGCGGGGTGGGCAACCTCGTGATGGACATTGTAGCCGTGGCAGGGCTTGGCATGGGCGTTGCCGGCGCGGCATGGGCAACGGTCATTGCCCAGACCATCACCGCCGTGCTCGTGGTCATCCGGCTGTGCCGCCTGAACCCGGAGTACGCCCTGCGCCCGCTGCACATCAAGCCGGACAGACTCATTCTGCGCGATGTTATTGCAATCTCCCTGCCCTGCGGGCTGCAAAGCTCCATGTATAACATTGCGAATCTCCTTGTCCAGATAAAGGTGAACACCTTCGGCACTACCGCTATGGCAGGCGTGACGGCATACAGCAAGGTGGACGCATTCATCTATATGCCTATGGC
>CAVGKI010000172.1:0-3829 GCA_963629655.1 Butyricicoccaceae bacterium
CGGATAATTTGCGCTCTGATTTAGTCACTTTTTCTTGAAATACACAAAGTATTCCTGCAAAAAAGTGCCGTCATCAGAGCACAAATTATCCGTCAGATGCCGCCGCCGTATTGTGCGGTGCTGCCATTTAATAATTCTCCGCGTGAACCTCAAAGTAGCTCTGCGGGTGGCTGCAGGTGGGGCAGACCTCCGGCGCGCTCGTGCCGATGACGATGTGCCCGCAGTTGCGGCACTCCCAAACCTTCACCTCGCTCTTGGCGAACACCTCCTGCGCCTCCACATTGTGCAGCAGCGCGCGGTAGCGCTCCTCATGATGGCGCTCTATCTCGCCGACAAGGCGGAAGCGCGCGGCAAGCTCAGGAAAGCCCTCCTCCTCTGCGGTCTTGGCAAAGCCCTCATACATATCCGTCCACTCGTAATTTTCGCCCTGCGCCGCCGCGAGCAGATTTTCCGCCGTGCTGCCGATGCCGTCAAGCTCCTTGAACCAGAGCTTTGCGTGCTCCTTCTCGTTCTCCGCAGTCTTGAGGAAGAGCGCCGCTATCTGCTCAAAGCCGTCCTTCTTCGCGCGGCTGGCAAAATAGGTGTACTTGTTGCGCGCCTCGCTCTCGCCGGAGAACGCCGCCATAAGGTTCTTTTCCGTCTGTGTGCCTGCATACTTATTGCTCATTGTCATACTCCTTTTGATAAATCAATAATGGTTATCGTTATTATTTATTCTCTTATACAATATAGCATTATATTTCCCTTCTGTCAAGGGCGCAAAAACTTGTCACAAAAATTTAATAAATTTTTTCGCAAATTTGCCCTTTAGGGGCTTGAAAAAAATCAAAAGTGTGTTATTATATGCAATGTTAGCACTCAGGGCTTTTGAGTGCTAACGATAAGTGAGTTAATAAAATTATGGAGGTATATAAGTGATGAAATTGAAACCGTTGGCTGACAGAGTAGTTCTCAAGCAGAACGAAGCCGAGGAGCGCACCTCCTCCGGCATATTCCTCACCGCGTCCGCGCAGGAGAAGCCCGAGGTCTATGAGGTCGTCGAGGTCGGTCCCGGCGGCATGGTGGACGGCAACGAGGTCAAGATGATCGTCAAGGCCGGTGAGAAGGTTCTTGTCGGCAAGTACAGCGGCACCAAGGTCAAGCTCGACGAGGTCGAGTATACCATCGTGCGTCAGTCGGATATTCTGGCTGTTATAGAGTAAACTTTACGGGAGGTTTTATATTATGGCAAAGCAGATTATATACGGTGAAGAAGCAAGAAAGGCTATCGAGCGCGGCGTCAATCAGCTGGCCGATACCGTTAAGATCACCCTCGGCCCCAAGGGCCGCAACGTCGTGCTCGACAAGAAGTTCGGCGCTCCGCTGATCACCAACGACGGCGTGACCATCGCAAAGGAGATCGAGCTTGAGGACGCTTTCGAGAACATGGGCGCCCAGCTCATCAAGGAAGTCTCCACCAAGACCAACGATGTTGCCGGCGACGGCACCACCTCCGCCACGATTCTTGCGCAGGCAATGATCAACGAGGGACTGAAAAACCTCGCAGCCGGTGCGAACCCCATGGTCATGAAGCGCGGCATTCAGAAGGCGACCGAGGCGGCTGTCGAGGCTGTCAAGGCAGCATCCCAGCCCGTGTCCGGCGCAAAGGACATTGCCCGCGTCGGCACTATCTCCTCCGGCGACGAGCATATAGGCTCGCTCATTTCCGAGGCGATGGAGAAGGTCAGCCAGAACGGCGTTATCACCATTGAGGAGTCCAAGACCGCCGAGACCTATTCCGACGTTGTCGAGGGTATGCAGTTCGACCGCGGCTATCTCTCCCCCTACATGGCGACCGATATGGACAAGATGGAAGCCGTCATTGACGACGCTGTCATTCTCATCACTGACAAGAAGATCTCCAACATCCAGGAGATTCTGCCCCTGCTTGAGCAGATAGTCAAGGCGGGGCGCAAGCTGCTCATCATTGCCGAGGATGTCGAGGGCGAGGCTCTTGCCACCATTATCCTCAACAAGCTGCGCGGCACATTCACCTGCGTGTGCGTGAAGGCTCCCGGCTTTGGCGACAGACGCAAGGAAATGCTTCAGGATATCGCCATCCTCACCGGCGGTCAGGTCATCTCCTCCGAGCTCGGCATGGAGCTCAAGGATGCCACTATCGATATGCTCGGTCAGGCGCATCAGGTCAAGGTCACAAAGGAGAACACCGTTATCGTTGACGGTGCAGGCGCTTCCGAGGACATCAAGGCTCGCGCCGCACAGATCCAGCACCAGATTGAGACTACCACCTCCGAGTATGACAAGGAGAAGCTCCAGGAGCGTCTTGCAAAGCTCTCCGGCGGCGTTGCCGTCATCAAGGTCGGCGCTGCGACCGAGACGGAGATGAAGGAGAAGAAGCTGCGCATAGAGGACGCGCTCAACGCGACGCGCGCCGCTGTTGCCGAGGGCATCGTTCCCGGCGGCGGCACGGCATATGTGCTCGCCTCCAAGGCTGCCGACAAGCTGGTTGCCACACTTGAGGGCGACGAAAAGACCGGCGCTGCCATCATCGCAAAGGCTCTGAAAGCCCCGACGATGCAGATTGCCGCAAACGCCGGACTTGAGGGCGCTGTCATTCTCAACAACGTCTACAGCTCCACCGAGGCGAATTACGGCTTTGATGCCGCCAATGACAAGTACGGCGATATGATCGCGATGGGCATCGTCGACCCGACCAAGGTCTGCCGCAGCGCTCTGGAGAACGCCGCCTCCGTGGCAGCGATGGTGCTCACGACCGAGAGCCTCGTTGCCGACCTGCCGGAGAAGAATCCTCCCATGCCCGCTGCCGGCGGCGACATGGGCGGTATGTACTAAGCCGTAAGGGGTAACGAGTAAGAATAATTTGCGGGACTGTGAAAAAGTCCTGTGCCAACCAAGGAAAGACACAGCCAAGTATTTGCGCTTGGCTGTGTCTTCCTTTGTATGATTCTGCATATTTATACGGCAAAAAGAATCGTGTTTTATACTATTATTTCAGCTCGTC
The DNA here is from genome assembly GCA_963629655.1 of Butyricicoccaceae bacterium. Classification (GTDB taxonomy): domain Bacteria; phylum Bacillota; class Clostridia; order Oscillospirales; family Oscillospiraceae; genus Limivicinus. The sequence continues at coordinate 3,023 of CAVGKI010000172.1, forward strand.
CTGATAGCGGGCGCGTTCGCCGCCGATGAAGCGCGCTCGCGTCCGCGCACAGACAAGGTTCGCCTTGCCTATGCTCTTCACGCTGGGGCGCACAGGCACGGCAACATCTTTGAGGTGCATACCGATGAGCGTGTCGCCGATGTCCATTCCGGCACTCGCGCGAATATGCTCCACCGCGACGGGATGCTCAAGGCTTTCAAACACCGTTGTGGCGAATGAGCCCCCCGCATGCGCCCACGGGCGCACATTCACCGGCTCATAGCCGAATTTCTTCGCTGCTGCCTCTTCCAGAATGAGCGCGCGATTGAGATGCTCGCAGCACTGCGCGGCGAGGTATATCCCCCGCTCCTTCAGCACGGGATATATGCCCGCAAACACCGCCTGCGCCGCCTCCATGCTCGACCCCTTGCCGATATGCTCGCCCACTATCTCACTCGACGAGCAGCCGACGACGAAGATATCCCCCGCGCGCAGCTTCGCCGCGTCCAGCAGCTCCTCGGTCGCGGCTTTCGCCTGCTGCGTCAATTCCTCATACATTGTCATATTCCTCCTGCATTTCAAATATTGTTAAATTTTTTGATGCTTGGTACGGTGTGCAGCGTCTTATAGGCGAGTATGCCGATCACCATGCCCGCCGCACCCTGAACGGCGTTGCCGGGAATGCTCGCCGCGGCGGCGATACCGTAGCCGAGGACAAGCGCCTCATACGCGAAATATCCCAGCACCATCACGACCTCACCCGCCGCCGCGCCGATGACAAGCCCTCTGAGCCTGCCGGAGAACGCGCGCAGGATGAGCGCGGCGACG
>CAVGKI010000173.1:0-2177 GCA_963629655.1 Butyricicoccaceae bacterium
GACACCATGAAGCGCAAGCAGTTTGAAAAGGGCATCATGCAGATCGCGCAGGAGGGCGCAATACAGATTTTCCACGAGCCGCACACCGGCGTGGAGGAGGTCATTGTCGGCGTTGTCGGCGTGCTGCAGTTTGAGGTGCTGGAATACCGCTTAAAAACGGAGTACGGCGTGGATATACGCCGCCGCTCCATGCCGTATGAGCTTGTGCGCTGGGTGGAAAACGAGGAGGCGGACATCAGCCGTCTCAACCTCACGAGCGACACAAAGTGGGTGCAGGATTTCAAGGGCAACAACCTGCTGCTGTTCACGTCTGACTGGTGCATAAACTGGGCGCTTCAGAAAAACGAGGGGCTCAAGCTGAGAGAATTTAACAGGGAATGAGGAGGCACAGCCATGGCAGACAAGCTTATTATAGAGGTATATAAGAACAAAAATGCGGAGGACTTCACCAAGGCACTCTCCGCGCCCGACAGCAGACTGAATGTCGGCTCTGCTGCGGCGTATACCGCCGCGTGTGCCGCCGCGCTGCTCTCGCGCGCCGCCGCCATGACCGCCGCCGAGACGAGCAATGAGCGCGTGGACTACATCGTCCGCAACTCGGAGACGCTCAGGGCGTACATGGTGCACCTCATCGACGAGGATGTGAAGTGCCGCGGTCCGCTCGCCAAGGCGACAAAGGAGGGCGACCCAAGGAAGATAGAGGCGGCGCGTCAGCCCGCCGCCGCCATCACATCGGAGATCGTTAATATGATGGGGCAGGGGCTTGGGCTTATGCGTGAGCTTTGCGAGCTTTGCCCGACTGACGCGGTGCAGCTTATCGGCGAGGGGGCGGAGCTTGCCATGGCAAGCGTGAGAGCCTGCATGATATACATGGTCGCGCTGGCGGACAAATGCACGGACGAGACTTACCGCTTCGTGACCCGCCGCGAGAACGAGCTGACGCTTGCCGCGTGCGGCGAGACTTACAGCGCCATTGCCGAAAAGGTCAAGGCGGTTATATAAAAAAATATATTTGGGGGTGACGGCATGGACAGCAATATTGAAAAGCTTAAAGCGATGGTCGAGGCGAGCGACAATATCGTCTTTTTCGGCGGCGCGGGCGTGAGCACCGAGAGCGGTATTCCGGACTTTCGCAGTGTGGACGGGCTGTATAACCAAAAGTGGAAGTACCCGCCCGAGACTATACTCAGCCGCACATTTTTTGACCGTAACCCCGAGGAATATTATAGATTTCACCGTGAAAAGCTCGTCATCGACGGCGTAAAGCCCAACCGTGCGCATCTCCGTCTTGCTCAGCTTGAGCGCGAGGGGAAGCTGTGCGCCGTTGTGACGCAGAATATCGACGGGCTTCATCAGGCGGCAGGCAGCAAAAATGTGCTGGAGCTGCACGGCAGCATTCTGCGCGCGTACTGCTCGCGCTGCGGAAAGAAATACGACGCGGATATTATCAACCACGGCGAGGGCGTGCCTCGGTGCACCTGCGGCGGCGTTATCCGCCCGGACATAGTGCTCTATGAGGAGGCGCTGGACGATGCGGTCGTCTCCGCCGCGATACGGTATATCAGCAATGCCGATGTGCTCATTATCGGCGGAACGTCGCTGAATGTCTACCCGGCGGCGGGGCTTATCAACTATTACCGGGGAAATAAGCTCGTGCTCGTCAATCTCAGCGAGACACCGTATGACAGCTATGCAGACCTCGTCATACATGAGAAGATCGGCGAGGTGTTTGCACAGATATGAACAGGATAAACATACTCGGCATAAAATACTGCGACATAGACATAACCGAGGCGGTCGAGCATTCCGTGCGCTCCATAGAGACGCGCGAGGGAGGGTATATTATCGTGCCCGATTCCGACCTTGCGCTCGCCGCGAGGAAGAACCGCCGCCTCATGTCCGCCATTCGCGGGGCGGAGCTTGTCCTGCCCGGCGACAGGGGCATCTTCATCGCCTCGCGCATTCTCGGCATGCCGCTGCATTATAAAATGAGCGCGCAGGACTTTTCCTCGGCGCTGCTCGCACGGCTCAGCGGCTGCGGAAAGAACGTTTTCCTCGTCGGCGCGCGGCGGCAGACCGTGCAGTATGCCGCCGACAGGATCGTCGAGCGCTATCCCGGCATACGGATCGCCGGGACGGCGGACGGGCGCTTTGTGGACGACACCGAGATAATAGAC
>CAVGKI010000173.1:2187-3826 GCA_963629655.1 Butyricicoccaceae bacterium
ATAGACGAGATAAATACGGCATCGCCGGATCTCCTTCTGGTGTGCCTCTCCTCGCCGAAGCAGGAGCTGTGGCTGAGCGAGGCGAGTCAGGAGCTGAACGCGGGGCTGAGCCTCGGCGTGGGCGCGGTGACGGAGGAAGCAAGCGCGCGGCATCGCGGCTTCTTTGCAAAACTTATGCGTGACCCCAAGCGCGCGCTGAAGCTGCCGCGCATGATACTCGCGGCGCTGTGGAAGCGCATCGCGGGATAATACGTTGAATATGGAGCGAGAAATGACCAAGGGAAAGCTCATTGTTTTCGAGGGCATAGACGGCAGCGGAAAATCATCGCAGTACAGCCGCCTGTGCGCGCGAATGGAAAACGACGGAATCGACTATAATCATATAGTGTTCCCCAGATATGATAAGGAGAGCAGCGCGCTCATCCGTATGTACCTCGGCGGGGAGTTCGGCGCGCACCCGGACGATGTAAACGCTTATGCCGCCTCCACGTTTTACGCGGTCGACCGCTTTGCGTCCTATCGCACGGATTGGGGCGCAAGGTACGAGGCGGGCGGGCTGATCCTTTCGGACAGATACACGAGCTCCAACGCCGTGCATCAGGGCTCAAAGCTTGCCGACAGCGAGCTTCCGGGCTTCTTTGCGTGGCTTGCCGACCTTGAGTATACAAAAATGGGGCTGCCCAAGCCCGACCTTGTTATATATCTTGACGTGGATATCAAAACCTCGCTTGCGCGCATGGCGCGCCGCCAAGCGGCGACGGACACCAAGGCGGACATTCATGAGCGCGACGTGGGTTATTTGGAGCGCTGCCTTCACACGGCGAACACGGCGGCGGACTATTTCGGCTGGACGCGCGTGACGCAGCTCGACGGCGGCAGGGAGCGCAGCATCGAGGACATAAGCGACGAGATATATTCGCTCGTGCTCGACGTGCTAAAATAAAGGTAAAAGAAAATGGGGCTTCTTGCGAAGCCCCGGACATTCAGCAGCAGCCGCAGCCGTTGTTATTGCTGCCGCAGCCGCAGTCGCAGCCACAGCCGTTGTTGCAGCCGTACCCGCCACAGCAGAAGAGTATAATTATGAGGATGAGTATCCAGATACCGCAGTTATTATTGCATCCGCAGAACATATTTTGCTCCCTTTCTCCGCGCTGAAGATTGTTTTGGCTCGGTCCGCCCGGCGCGGCGGCGGACGCTGATGCTGTCAATGCTGTGTACACGTGAGCTTTTTTGCAGCTCGTGCCATAATATGCGCAGTGCGGTCTGTCTGCTACTGTGCCGCATCCATCCTGTCAGGGGAGGTCTAAAATGTCTGACAATATTGATAAAATGAACGAAATATTCCGCGCGCAGGATGAGCGCGACGCGGCAGCGGCAGCCGATACGCCGCCGCGCCCCCGTCCCCGGCGCGAGCCTATAAAGGCGGTGGACAAGCTTTTGATCGACGAGGACGCGGACGGGCGCAGCAATTACACCGGGGACGAGCTCTCCGAGAGGGATTATCACCCCGTCCGCCAAAGCCATGAATACCGCTCCGGCTGTCTGGGCGGGATTATGTACTTCGCTTTTGTGCTGTGCGTGAGCATCGTGCTGGCGTGCCTTGCATGGATGGCGGCGAGCGACGCGCTCGCGCTCAACA
>CAVGKI010000174.1:0-3816 GCA_963629655.1 Butyricicoccaceae bacterium
AGTAAAGTTGTAACAGACGTGGCTAGTGAGATATAATCAACAGAAGAAGAAAAGAAGATATTTATGCAACAGAGCTACACACCAGAGTACGGAGTATGTGGAATATAATTATGCGCGTCCTCATAGCTATAACGGCTATGCTACTCCACGTGAAGCTCGTTCCTGCTCATAACTCCGTTTCGATATCCTTTACCACTTCTGTTACAATTATGCTTGACCACGACACTGCACCATTGCCCCAAATTTGCGATTCAGTATGGGAAGCGCACGAAGCAGCACTCAAAATATAAACATGCTGAGTAAAGAAGCCCATCGAAAAGAAAATGCTCTCCTCGATGGGCTTTCGGTTGAAAATCGAAACATTTCGTCAAATAATAGCATCTGCAATGCAACGGAATCGCAACCATCGGCGCATAAAAAAGAAGTGACCCTTGACCGCACACTCAATAACATCGTCAGCAGTCAAGGGTCACTTCTCTGAATTCTTAGTATCCAGCATCAATGGTTACCTCGCTTTCTTTTCAATTCCTGTTTTCCTCCTTGGCACTGTCCGTCAACGGGACACTAAACGCCGACACTCTGTTTCCCTGCGGGATATCTCAAGCGAGATTAGCTCTGTGCCGCTCCTGTCCTCCTGAATATTTTGATCCACAGCGCCAGCCCCTGCTCCCCGCTCTCGTCAGCGGTGCGGGGTCTTTCATCTGTACATCGGACTCACCCTTTCTGTTTCTGGCTATAATATACCACAGTGTGCCGCCCGTTTCAATTGCCATTGTATATGATTTTCACCCACAGTTTTTGTGCAGCGCCGACAAAAATTGTTGAATATATATTAACTGCCTCCGTGCATTATTGACAAGTATATGCGTATATAGTATAATAAATATGTTGGGTCTGCGGCAGGATATGACGCGACACTGCAAGAGAAAACAATATACTACGTTTAAGGCGTGAGCGGCACTGCGCTCACGCCTTTTGCCGCATTATGCGGTGTTGCCTAAAACATTACTCGCTTTCGTCCCTCTCGGCGGAAGAGGCGGGGTCCTCCTCCGGCTCTGCCGCGATCCCCGCTCCGTGGGCTTTGAACGCAGGCTCTATAAACAGCGACCAGAGCAGCATCAGCACCGCCGGCATGAACGAGAGCGGGTACAGCCAGCGCACACTCAGCCGCGCAAGCTCCCCGGTCATGAGCACGAGAATCACCGTCGATGGCAGATGCCCCACGGCAAGCTGAAGCGCCGTTTTGTTCACCGCGCCAAAGCAGAGCGCACAGCGCGAGAGCACGGGGAACACCCAACACGCCGCGCCCAGCGGCAGCACCAGCGCCACATAGTACGCCGCGCCCGCCGCAACGGCGGAGGACGATACTGCGGCATATTCGCGCAGCAGCGCAAGCATGCCCAGCCCCAGCGCCGCGACAGCGCCCCACAGCAGCGTCAGCAGCGCGCCGGGCAGAAGCTCATTCTTAAACGTGCGGAAAAAACGGGCGTAGGGGTGCGGCTGCTTATAGCGTATGCAGCGCACAACGCTGTCATACAGCGCGGTCGTCGCCGCGCCGAGCGTCAGCGCAGGTGTGCAGCACAAAAGCCACAGCACGCTCAGCGCCATTATATCCGTGAGCGTGTTCAGTGCGCGCCAAAGCCAGCCCTGATAGCGAAATACGCGCCCAAGCATTATGTCAGCTCACGCACCAGCGGCGCAAGAGCGTCGGCAAGCTGACAGTGCCCAAGGCGGCTGAGGTGCATATAATCCACGGTGTTGAACTCCGCCACGCCCTCCGCGTCGAGAAATGCCCAGCCGTGCGCCGCGCAGCGCAGGCGGTACTCCTCCGCCACGCCCATAGAGGTCGCATGGCAGGATGCGCCCATGGCGGGGTCGTTGTGCCCTGCGCCGATGTGCGGCGGCGCAACGATGAGGATATTCGGCTTGCCGCCGCGCCACGCGGCGACAGTCTCCGCCTTCATGGCAAGGCGCTCCATGCCGATGCCGATGCACGTTGCGCTCGCGTTGAAGCGCTCCTTCGTGTCGTTCGTGCCGAGCATGATTATCAGCAGGTCAACAGGCTCATGCGTCATAAGCGTGGAATATATCACGTCCAGCCCGGACATGCACTCATGCAGCGGGTCGCAAAACACGGTCGTGCGCCCGGAAAGCCCCTCCTCCAGCACAAGATAGTCCTCGCCCAGCTCCCTTTGCAGCAGACACGTCCAGCGCTCGTCCTCGGTGAAGCGGTCGGTGCGGTCGGCGGTGTCGTTAGGGTCGGCGCAGTAGCCGTGAGTGTTGGAATCGCCGAAGCAGACAATATGTTTTTTCATTTGCGAAGCTCTCCTATTATATAGTAATACAGACGCTTTATTTTATTTCCGGCAGAGAGGCGGCAGCGGCGGACTGCCCGACGCGGCGGAATTTCTCATCAGGCAGGGCGAGGTGGAGCTTCTCGGCAAGCTCGCTGTACTCGTCGCGCAGCACGCGCTCGCACTCGCTTATGACCAGCTCGCCGCCGCGCCCGGACATCACGCGCCCCAGCAGCAGCACATGGCGGAAATGATACATATCGTGATACAGCGCCAGCGAGTGCGCCAGATACACGCCGATGCTGCGGTATATCGCGGCGGCGCGCTCGTCCCCCTCGCTCATCAGCCCCTGCACGGCCTTCAGCTTCTCCGCCGGGGAGAGCGCCTCGTCCAGCTCTATCCCCGCCGCCGGGGCAAGCTTTATAACGCCGTCCTGCGAGAAATATTTCACGCCGCACCCAATGTCGAGCGACCACTCGTCCCGCATGGCGGCGGGATTCGCGTCCACGGGGATAAACGCCAGCTCGTTGAGCCAGCCGGTGATATACCCGCTCTCGTCCACGTAGCCGCCCGCCTCGCTTGTGCCCATGGCGATGCCGAGAATGTTCGTGTCCTCAAGGCTGATAGCCCCGGCGAGCGCGGTGACATCCCCGTCGTTGAACACGCAGAAAGGCACGTCTCCAAACGTGTCGGTGATGGCGCGGATATAAATATCCTTGACCTTTGCGTCAAAAAGCTCCTGCGGCACCTTGAGAAAAAGGGAGGCGTTCATCGTGCGGTTGTTGATGTACACCCCCGCGCTCGACACGCCCACCGCGTCCACGCGCGGCATATGCGCCGCCGCCGCCTTGAGCGCGGCGACGATGCCGTCATAGTGATAATCCGGGTCGGCATTCGTCTTGGGAAACCACACGACCTCCTCGGAGTACACCGTCTCCCCATCGACCACGGCGGAGACCTTTCTGTCACTCCCGCCCGCGTCAAAGCCTATGCGGCAGCCGTCAAAATGTCCGCCCGCCGGTCTGGGCGAATCCTTCGCCTCCGGCAGTGCGTCGGTATAGACAACCTCAAACGGGCGCTCATATATTTTGGAAAAATAGTCCCAGTCGAACGCCTGACAGCCGTCCGCGCTGAAGCAGGCACGAATATATTCGCACATTTCTCTGTCACCGCTGACATATACGCGCCAGCCGCCTTTCATCCACAGCATGGACTTGACAAGGCGGCGGATGTAATATCTGTCCGCCTCGTGCATATCCGCCGTGCCGTGTATAAACGTGTGCACCGCCGCCATCTCGCCGCCGCTGCGCTCCACGGCGATGCCGAGGGGCTTTTTCGCCGTTTCAAGAAAGGCGTGGTTAAACTTATAGAGTGGGAAAAAGCCGCGGTCAAGCTCCGGCAGATTGCGGACATTCGCCTCAATTCCGAGATGATTCATATTGTCGCCCTCCATATAAATTAAATATTTCGCAAATTGCAAGTGCAAGTTGGACACCTGCACGGTAGAAATTAGTTAATCAGA
>CAVGKI010000175.1:0-3793 GCA_963629655.1 Butyricicoccaceae bacterium
AGAGAATTTGTGTTCTGATGACGGCACTTTTTCGCAGGAATACTTTGTGTATTTCAAGAAAAAGTGACTAAATCAGGGCGCAAATTATCCGTCAGATGCCGCAGGCGTATTGTGCGGTGTTGCCCAAGCTCAAAAATAGACTGTAAAAAAGTCCCTTTATCACACCAGAGTGACCTTTTTGAAGCTCTTTTTGCCGCGCCGGACGATGAGCCCGGTCTTGACCTCGTCGGGCGTGTAGGTCTTGGCAATATCCGTGACCTTATCGTCATTGACGGTTATGCCGCCCTGCTGCACGTTGCGCCGCGCGTCGGACTTTGTGGTGCACAAGCCGGACTTGACCAAGAGCGTCAAAATGTCTATACTGCCGTCGGTAAAATCGCTCTCGGCAAGCTCCGCCGTGGGTATATGCTCGCTGTCGCCTGCGCCGCCGAACAGCGCCTTTGCGGAGGCTTCCGCCTTCTTCGCCTCCTCCTCGCCGTGGACAAGAGCGGTCAGCTCGTAGGCGAGTATCTCCTTGGCGCGGTTGAGCTGGCTGCCCTCCCAGCCGTCCATCTCGTCTATCTGCTCCAGCGGCAAAAACGTCAGCATGCGGATGCACTTGAGCACGTCTGCGTCCTCGACATTGCGCCAGTACTGATAGAAATCATAGGGGCTGGTCTTGTTCGGGTCGAGCCAGACAGCGCCAGCCGCCGTCTTGCCCATCTTCTTGCCCTCGGAATTGAGCAGGAGGGTGATGGTCATGGCGTGCGCGTCCTTGCCGAGCTTGCGGCGGATAAGCTCCGTCCCGCCGAGCATATTGCTCCACTGGTCGTTGCCGCCGAACTGCATATTGCAGCCGTAGTGCTGGAACATGTAGTAAAAATCGTAGCTCTGCATGATCATATAGTTAAATTCAAGGAAGCTCAGCCCCTTCTCCATGCGCTGCTTGTAGCACTCGGCGCGCAGCATATTGTTCACGGAGAAGCAAGCGCCGACCTCGCGCAGAAGCTCAATATAATTGAGCGGCGCGAGCCAATCGGCATTGTGCAGCATGAGCGCCTTGCCGTCGGAAAAGTCGATGAAGCGCTCCATCTGGCGCTTGAAGCACTCGGCATTGTAGGCAATGTCCTCACGGGTGAGCATTTTGCGCATATCGGTGCGCCCGGACGGGTCGCCGATGAGCGTGGTGCCGTCGCCGATGAGGGCAATGGGCTTGTTGCCCGCCATCTGCAGGCGCTTCATCAGGCACAGCGCCATAAAATGCCCCACGTGCAGCGAGTCCGCCGTGCAGTCAAAGCCGATATAGAACGTCGCCTTGCCGTTGTTGATAAGCTCTCTTATCTCGTCCTCGTTCGTCACCTGCGCGATAAGCCCGCGCGCAACAAGTTCCTCATAAATACCCATTTTGAATTTTTCTCCTGTATATTAACTTATTTATTCTCTTTTATAATGCTCTCTGCCAGCTCCGCGCCGTGCGCGATAAGCTCGTCACAGCTCACGCCGGCAGCCTTCAGCTCGGCGCAGCGCACACAGCCGTATTTATCCCTGAAATCCGCCGTGCACCTTTTCGTCAGCGCGGCAATTTTGGTCTTTGCCTCGCTGTCCGCGCTGTCGGCAAAGGGATACGCAAGCCCCAGCGCCATCACGGTGCCGGAAATCGCGCCGCATATCTCGCCGCAGCGGACACCGCCGCCGAACCCGGCGGACAGCGCCAGCGCCGTCTTATCGTCGAGCCCGGTATACTTGCCGCAGGCACAAAGAACACACTGCGCACAGTTGAAGCCGCTCTGGTGCAGCCTCGCCGCCTCTTCCTTTATTCCCACGATGTTGATCCCCCTTTCCGGCGTATCGCCTATTTCGTCCCTGCCTTGAAGCTCTCCGCAGCGGTAAGCTGCTCCTCCGCGCCGGCAAGCGTCGTCTCCGTGACAAAATCGCCGCCGTGCAGCCGCGCAAGCTCGCGCCGCCTGCCCTCGCGGTCAAGCTCCGTCACCTGCGTAAACGTTCTGCCGCCGCGCTCGTGCTTTGCGATGAGATAATGGCTGTCCGCCATGGCGGCAATCTGCGGCAGGTGCGTCACGCACATGACCTGCTTGCCCTTTGACACGGTGAACAGCTTTTCCGCGACGCGCTGCGCCGCGATGCCGGACACGCCCGTGTCTATCTCGTCAAATATCATCGTGCCGACGCTGTCGTTCTCGGCAAAGACGTTCTTCATTGCGAGCATTATACGGCTCAGCTCGCCGCCGGATGCTATCTTGCTTATCCGCCCCAGCTCCTCGCCGGCGTTGGCGGACATGATGAAGCGTGCGTTCTCCGCGCCGTTCGCGTCAAAGCCCTGCTCGTTTTCCACCGGCACAAACTCCACCGCGAAGCGCACGGACGGCATATTCAGCTCACGAAGCTCGCCGACGATGCGCGTCTGGAGCTCCTGCGCCCTTTTGCGGCGCTTCTCGCCCAGCTTTTTTGCCGCAATGAGACACTGTTCGCGCTGCGCGGCAAGCTCACGCTCAAGTTTGACGAGCCTGTCCCCGGCGTACTCGATATCGTCCAGCTTTTTTCTGCACTCGTCAAGATACTCCGGCAGCTCGTCCTCGCTCTTGCCGTATTTGCGCTCAAGCTTGTTCAAGAGCGAAATGCGGCTCTCGAGATTATCGTACTCCTCCGGCGAGAAGTCAAGCCCCTCGCGGAAGTCGCGTATAGTCTCCGCCGCGTCGGAGAGGGCGAACGCCGCGTCATTTATGCCGTTGGCGGCACTCTCAAGCTCCGGCGCGATGGCGGATGCCCTCGATGCGTAGTAGGCGGCGTTCTGCGCCATGGAGACGGCGTTGTCGTCCCCGCCGTAGAGCGCGGAGAACGCCGCGTCCAGCGCCTCGGTCAGCTTTTCGCTGTTTCTGAGACGGTCGCGGCGCGCGATGAGTCCGTCCTTCTCCCCCGCCTTTATATCGGCGCGCTCCAGCTCCTGTATCTGATATTTCAGACTGTCGCTCAGGCGCTCCTTCTCTATCTCATCCATGCTGAGAGAGTCGATCTCTTTTTTTATTGCGCAGTATTTGTTATACTCCGCGCGGTATTCCGCCACGTCCGGCGCGAGAGCGCCGAAGGAGTCAAGATACTGCATATGGCGGCGCTCATCCATCAGCTGCCGCCCGTCGTTCTGCCCGTGTATGTCCACGAGCATGGCGGCAAGCTCCTTCATCTGCGCGGCTGTCACCGGCGCGCCGCATACGCGGCAGCCGCTCTTGCCGTCGGCGCTTATGCGCCGCTGCAAAATAAGCTCATCGCCGTCCGCGTCTATCTCGTTGTCGGCGAGCCACTTTTCAGCCCCGGCAAAATCAAACACCGCCGTGACGACGCCCTTTTCCGCGCCCCGGCGCACAAGCTCGCGGCTGACCCTCTCGCCGAGGACAGCGCCTATCGAGTCGATAATGATGGATTTGCCCGCGCCCGTCTCGCCGGTGAGCACGTTCAGCCCCGGCGCAAAGCTGATGTCAGCCTTTTCAATTACGGCTATATTCTCAATGTGAAGTTCATTAAGCATACGGCGTTACCTCTGTCCCCTTGCGGGAAGCTGCATGTTAAAACAACAGCTCTATTTCGTGGAAGAAGCGGTGCGCGGCATCGTTGTCGCGCATGGCGATAAACGCGGTGTCGTCCCCCGCGAGCGTGCCGACGACGCCGTCGATGATCATGTTATCGACCGCCGAGCAGCAGGCGGACGCAAGCCCCGGAAGCGTTTTTATGACGATGATATTCTGCGCAATGTCATATGAAACAAGACTCTCGCGGAAGATGGTCTTTAACCTCGGGCTGAGGT
>CAVGKI010000176.1:0-3751 GCA_963629655.1 Butyricicoccaceae bacterium
CCGCAAAAAGGTTGCTGAACGTGAAATATCCAGCGCGGAAGAAGAAGCGAAACGTATAATAAATGAATCAATAAAAAGTGCAGAGAGCAAGAAAAGAGAAGCTCTCGTTGAGGCAAAGGAAGAAATACACAAAGCCCGCTCGGAATACGAACGGGAGGAAAAGGCGCGCCGCGCCGAGCTGCAGAAGCAGGAACGCCGGCTGCAGCAGAAGGAAGAAACGCTCGACAGAAAGGTCGATGCCGTTGAGAAGAAAAACGACACCCTCAACAGCAAGATCGCCGCTGCCGAGGCTCAGCAGAAAGAGATTGCTCTCGTGAAGAAGAGCCAGCTCGAAATGCTCGAAAAAATCTCCGGCTTTACCGTGGAGGAGGCAAAGGCTTATCTCATCGCCAATATCCGCGACGATGTCACCCACGAGATGGCATTGAAGGTCAAGGAGGTCGAAGCCCAGTACAAGGACGAGGCAGACGAGCGCGCGAGAGAGATCATCGCCACTGCCATCCAGCGCTGCGCCGCCGACCACGCCAGTGAGATCACCGTCTCCGTCGTACCTCTCCCCAACGACGAGATGAAGGGACGCATCATCGGCCGCGAGGGCCGCAACATCCGCAGCATCGAAACGCTCACCGGCTGCGATCTCATCATTGACGACACGCCGGAGACGATCACCGTCTCCAGCTTTGACCCCGTTCGCCGCGAGGTCGCGCGCATCGCACTGGAGAAGCTTATTCAGGACGGGCGCATCCATCCCGCGCGCATCGAGGAAATGGTCGCCAAGGCACAGCGCGAGGTCAACGCCACAATCAAGGCAGAGGGCGAGCGCGCCGTGTTCGAGACGAATATCCACGGGCTGCACCCGGAGCTTATAAAGCTCCTCGGCCGCATGAGATACCGCACCAGCTACGGGCAGAACGTCCTCAACCACTCCATTGAGGTGTCCCACATCGCAGGGCTGCTCGCGTCGGAGCTCGGCGTGGACGTTGCCACGGCAAAGCGCGCCGGACTTCTGCACGATATAGGAAAGGCGATCGACCACGAGGTTGAGGGCAGCCATGTCACCATCGGCGTGGACATTGCGCGCAAGTATAAGGAGTCCGAGGCGGTCATTCACGCGATAGAGGCGCACCACAACGATGTTGAGCCGCACACGGTTGTCGCCTGTCTCGTTCAGGCGGCGGATGCCATCTCCGCTTCCCGCCCCGGTGCAAGACGCGAGAACATCGAAAATTACGTCAAGCGTCTGGAAAAGCTTGAAGAAGTCTCCAAGAGCTTCCCCGGTATCGCCAGCTCCTACGCCATTCAGGCAGGGCGCGAGATACGCATCATGGTCAAGCCCGAGGAGGTCAGCGAGGACAAGATGGTTCTCCTCGCGCGCGACATCGCCAAGAAGATCGAGGACGAGCTTACCTATCCCGGTCAGATCAAGGTTCATGTCCTGCGTGAGACCAAGGCTGTCGATTACGCAAAGTAAAAACGATATTAAATGGGGCTGTGAATTCCGGCTGAGTTTGGCGCAGGATTTCACAGCCCCAGCCGTCTTGTATTTATACTATCATTTGATGGGATCCCCCGTCCCTTACTCTCTCCCAAGCCGCGCACAGGCGGTCGAGCGACCACGCGGCGTTTGCCGGGCTCGTCGACGGCAGCTTTATCGCCCCGCGTGAGCATACCGGCGCAAGATAGCGCATGAAAAGCTCATACGATGCCGTCCCGTTGCAGTATATCTGCCGTATGTCCGCGCCGGAGAGCACGGTCATAATGTCCACCGGGACGGCGTTTTTTATGCTGCTGTCGCTTGAGCCGATTATGTCGCACTCCTCCAGCGTGTCCCACAGCGCAACGCGGTGAGCGAGCAGCATTGCGCGCTTCTCGTCCGTGCTTTCCGGCACCGGACAGTCCAGCACATGCGCCATCACCCGCCAGAAGCGGTTCTGCGGGTGCCCGTAATAAAAATTCGCCTCGCGCGACTTCACCGACGGGAAGCTGCCGAGAATGAGCACTGCGGAGTCCGCGTCCCACACGGGACCGAAATCCCTTTTTATATGCCTGTACTCCGCCATAGCGCACACCTCTCATATATCTTCATATAGCGGCATTTTACCACCCGCGGCACACTCTCGGCAAGTCTTGACACGGCAGCTTTACGGCGGTATCATATATCTGAACATATTGCTCATTGAGTATTGCCGCAGGGAGCAGACCAGCCCATGAAATACGTCATTGATAAAAATGCGGATAAGCCCGCGTATCTACAGCTATATGAGCAGCTCCGCAGTGACATAATCGCCGGCGCGATCGAGCCGGGCGCGCGCCTCCCGTCTAAGCGGCTGCTGGCGGAGGAGACGGGCGTGAGCGTCATCACCGCCGAGCACGCGCTCGCGCTGCTGACGGACGAGGGTTACGCCGAGGCGCGCGAGCGCAGCGGCTGCTTTGCCTGCCGCACGCCGGGGCAGTTTGGCGCGCCATCCCTGCCGCGCGCAACGCTTGCCGACATGAGCGCCGAGGACGGCGCACCGGCAGACTTTCCGTTTTCCGTGCTGGCACGGACGATGCGCCGTGTGCTCAGCGACTACGGCCGGCGCATACTCTCACGCGCGCCGAACGCGGGCTGCCTTGAGCTGCGGGAGGTGCTGGCAGAGTATCTCGCCCGCTCTCGCGGGCTGACCGTTGCGCCGGAGCAGATCATCATCGGCGCGGGCGCGGAATACCTCTATTCTCTCGCCGTGCAGCTTCTCGGGCGCGAGATCGTCTATGCGCTGGAAGCCCCGTCGTATGAGAAGATACGCCTTGTTTACGAGGCGAACGGCGCGCAGTGCACTATGCTGCGCCTCGGCGAGGACGGAATACTCTCCGACGCGCTTGCCGCCTGCCGCGCGGGCGCGCTGCACGTCACACCGTTCCACAGCTATCCCAGCGGTGTCACCGCCACGGCGGCAAAGCGGCGGGAGTACGCCGCATGGGCACGCGAGCGCGGCGCGTACATCATCGAGGACGACTATGACTCCGAATTCTCCGCCCTCTTCGCCCCGATAGAGACGGTTTTCTCCGTTGCGCCGGAGCGCGTCATATATATCAACAGCTTCTCAAAGACCATCGCCCCCGCAATGCGCACGGGGTACATGGTGCTGCCCGCGCCGCTCGTCGCACGGTTTGAGGCGCGGCTGGGGTTTTACTCGTGCACCGTGCCTGTGTATGAGCAGTATGTGCTTGCGGAATTCATCCGCTCCGGCGAGCTGGAGCGCTGCATAAACCGCCGCCGACGCGCCCTGCGTCAAAAAGCAAAGCTGCCCAAGGAATGAGCGCCCAAGCGACAGCTTTTGCCCTCGGCGGGTGCTATGATAGTAGAGAAAGTTAACGGTAATTTAATTGAAAAGGAACTATCTTTGGTTTATTATAGTCCTATGTTCAGTATACCATTATTTTTAATGACGCAGTATGAAAGGGGATATATTCTATGAAGAAACGACTGCTCACTCTCGCGCTGGCGGCAATGCTGCTGGTGTGTCTGCTGCCTGCGGGCGCTTATGCGGACGCTGCAAAGACCTCGGCGCAGTCCGACAGCACGGAGGATACGATCGCCATTGAAGATGCGATCATCAACGCCCCCGGCGAAACGCTCTATAACGACGGGGACACGGTGTTCAATAACTACGGCACGGTGTTCAATAACGGTGGCATTGTGTTCAACAACGGCGGTACGGTGTATAATAACGCCGGCACCGTCTACAACAATGGCGGCACGGTGTATAAT
>CAVGKI010000177.1:0-3742 GCA_963629655.1 Butyricicoccaceae bacterium
GAGAAAATCACTATGGATTTTTTCTTAGGTGTCCAACTTCATTATGCAATCAACCGACGTGAATGCATACATTATATCACGCCCTCGCGCCCCTGTCACTATGGGATAAAAATTATTTCACGTAAATTTATTCTTGAAAATTATTTTCCTTGATGATACTATATTAACATAGACCCATCTCGACGAAAGGGGAATTTATCATGGACAAGCAAAAGCTTCGGGGAGCGAGAGAATGGATACAGTCCGAGCTTGAAAAGAGCATAAGCTTCTGGCTCAAAAACGGCATGGACGAGGTAAACGGCGGCGTGTACACCTGTCTCGACCGCAAGGGCGAGATATATTCCACGGATAAGAGCGTGTGGATGCAGGGTCGCTGCGGCTGGATATTCGCGTATCTGTGCCATGTATACGGCGTGCGGGAGGAATGGCTGCGCGCGTCGAAAAGCTGCATAGACTTTATGGAGGCGCACTGCATAAACCACGCCGCTGGCGGGAGAATGTACTTCACCGTCACCGCAGAGGGCGCGCCGCTGCGTCAGAGGCGGTACTGCTTCTCCGAGGCGTTTTACGCCATGGCAAATGCAGAGTATTACGGCGTGACCGGCGAGCGGGAGCATCTTGACCGCGCGCGCCGCGCGTATGATATGTACTGGAACCTCAACCACGGCATGCCCGACCCCACGGGGCTCGGTTCCAAGACGGAGAGCGCCACGCGCACGGGGCGCGCCTTCGGCATTCCGATGATATATCTCAACGTCACCGCCGTGATGCAGCGCGTTGATGCGGAGAACGCCGCGCTCTATGCCGAGCGCGCCGCCGCCTGCGTTGATGAGATATTCCGCTATCACGTCCACCCGGAGCTTAAATGCGTGCTGGAGAACGTCGCGCTCGACGGCACGGCGCGCCTGTACTACACCGAGGGGCGCACCGTCAACCCCGGTCACGACATCGAGGGCGTGTGGTTTTTGCTGGAGCATGCGCGCAAGACCGGCGACAAGGCACTTGTCGGCAAGGCGGAGGAGATATTCAACTGGGCGATAAACGCCGGCTGGGACAAGGAGTACGGCGGGCTGCTGTACTTTATCGACGCGCTGGGCAAGCCGCCGGAGGCGTATGAGCACGATATGAAGCTCTGGTGGCCGCATGACGAGATACTCATATCCTCCCTCATGCTCTATAAGGACACCGGCAAGGAGGAATACCTCGACTGGTTTTACACCACGCTCGACTACTGCAAGGCGCACTTCGCCGACAGCGAGTACGGCGAGTGGTACGGCTATCTCCGCCGCGACGGCAAGCCGACCGAGCCGCCGTGCAAGGGCTCGACGTTCAAGGGTCCGTTCCACCTGCCGCGCATGCTGATAATGACCGACCTTATGGCAGGGGAGCTGCTGGGAAAATAAGAGCATACTATCAAAGGAGGGGCATATGCCGCATAGCAGCGTAAACGTATTTGAGCGGATAAGCGCGGAGTATTACAATCTCACCGCCGCGGAGAAAAAGGCGGCGGACTACGTGCTTTCGCACCAGAGAAAGACGCAGGACATGAGCATAACCGAGCTGGCTGCGGCAAGCGGCGTGGCGGAGGCGACCGTGTCGCGCTTCTGCCGCCGTCTGGGCTGCAAGGGGTATAACGCCTTTCGCCTTGCCATTGCCAACTCCCTTGCCCAGCGCCCGCAGCAGTCCAACCCGCTCTCCGGCGAGGTGCTCGACGACGACAGCTTTTCCGATGTCTGCAAAAAGCTCTACGCCGCCAATGTCAGCGCCATGACGCAGACGCTGGAGCTTGTCCGCCCGGCGGACTATATCCGCGCCGCCGACCTTCTTGAGGCGGCGGGCAGGGTGCTGTGCATGGGTCAGGGCGGCTCGATGATAATCGCGATGGAGGCGGCGCATCTCTTCTCCACCGCGAGCGGGAAGTTCTTCGCCGTGAGCGATTCGCATATGCAGACCGTCGCCATCGCCACGGCGAGCGCGGACGATGTGCTGCTCCTCTTCTCCTATTCCGGCGCGACAAGGGATCTTGTCGAGACGCTGTCCTATGCCCGCGAGCGTGGGCTGAAAACGATACTTGTCACGCACTTTGCCAATTCCCCCGGCGCGAAGCTGGCGGATGTGACGCTGCTGTGCGGCGCAGACGAAAGCCCGCTGCAGCTCGGCTCTATCGGGGCGAGGATCGCGCAGATGTACCTTATGGACGTGCTCTTTTCCGAGCTGTGCCGCCGCAACCTTGACGCGTGCCGCCAGAGCCGCGCACGCATCGCCGCCGCTCTCGCGGAGAAGCACACATGAGCCCCGCCCCGCTTTTGCAAATAATCTTCTTTTTCGCACTTTGAAGAAAATTTTTTTCAAAAATCTATTGACATCAGCCCGCAGATTGGTTAATATGTATAAAAAGCTGTGGCGCTGCCGCGTGGCTCGGTGTGCGCAGTCAACAGAGGGTGCGAAAACAATATAATGGCGGTTTAGCCAGGTCATGCTGCCCTGACGGGCAAGCGAAACGCGGCCGCGTTTCGCTTATGTGCCTTATGTGCATTGCACATAAGCGACGGTGCGCTCTTACGGATTCATCGGCGAGAGCCGTTGAAAATAAAAAACGAATAAAATTTCAAGGAGGAACAACATGAAGAAACTGCTTGCAATGCTGCTTGCGCTGTGCATGGTGTTCGCGCTGTGCGCCTGCGGTCAGTCCGCTGCGCCCGCGACCGAAGCCGCTCCCGCAGAGGCGACTGCCGCTGCCGAGGACACCGCTGCCGAGGAAGCCGCACCCGCAGAAGCCACCAACATCACCCTTTGGACGTACCCGATAGGCGGCTGGGGCAATGCCGACACCGTCGATGCCCTCATCGCCTCTTTCGAGGCTGCCAACCCCGGTATCACCGTGACCGTTGAGTATCTTGACTACACCAACGGCGACGATCAGGTCAACACCGCCATCGAGGGCGGCGCTGCGCCCGACCTCATCATGGAAGGTCCCGAGCGTCTGGTTGCCAACTGGGGCGCGAACGGCTACATGGTCGATCTCGCCGATATGTGGGATGACACCGACAAGGCAGAGGTCAACGCCGCCTGCGTTTCCGCCTGCTTCAATGCCGACGGCGCCTGCTACGAGTATCCTCTCGTTATGACCGCGCACTGCATGGCGATAAACTATGATGCATTCGTCGAAGCCGGTGCTGACCAGTATGTTGACATTGAGAACCACACCTGGACGACCGAGGACTTCATCAACGCCGTTGCAGCGCTGTACGCCTACTACAAAGAGCCCGTCGCTGACGTCTACTGCTCCGGTCAGGGCGGCGACCAGGGCACCCGCGCCCTCGTCAACAACCTCTACGGCGGCACGTTCACCAATGCCGAGCACACCGCTTACACCGCCGACTCCCCCGAGAACATAAAGGCTCTTGAGCTTCTTCAGGGCATGGACGGCATCTACTTCAACGCAGCCGAGAACGGCGGCGAGGAGATCACCGCTTTCCGTCAGGGTCTGCTGAAGATGGCGTTCTGCTGGAATATTGCACAGCAGCTCAACTCCGACAACAACGATGCCGAGCTGACCAATGACGGCGACAAGATCGTCTTCATGAGCTTCCCGTCCGAGACCGGCGAGAGCAAGCTTCAGGGCGGTATCTGGGGCTTCGGTATCTTCGATAACGGCGACGCTGCCAAGATCGACGCTGCCAAGACCTTCATCAAGTACTTCGCCGACGGCGAGGGCACGCCTGACGCAGTCAAGGCCGCC
>CAVGKI010000178.1:0-3742 GCA_963629655.1 Butyricicoccaceae bacterium
CGGCGCGGCGCAGCTATGCCGAGGAGATAACGGAGAAGGAGCGCGAGGAGCTCAAGGCCGAGCAGGAGGCGTTCTCGGCGCTTATGGGCTACAACATCGACACGGCTTACGGGCTGCACGAGGGAGTGAGAGTCAATGAGTAAAAACGAGTACAGCAGCGCGGCAGACAGCAAGACGCGGGCGTGGCAGTACTACGAGCTGGGCAGGTCATACAACAACGGCCTTGTTCCCAACCAGTACAGAACGGTCAACACCAACGTAGAGTTCTTCGCGGGCAACCAGTGGCTGCACATACCCGAGACCAAGGCCATGAGCCGACTTGCAAAGCCGGTGTTCAACATCGTGAAGCGTATCACGAGCCTATTTGTGGCGGCGCTGACCTCGAACGAGACGACGATATCGTTCGACTCACTAAGCTACTACGACGGCGAGAACCTTGCAGACCCCACGTCCAACGCGGCAGAGTACGCCACGGCTGAGGTGCGTAACCTCATGGATAAATTCAAGATGAACTACAGAGTCCGCGAGGCTCTGTTTGACGGCGCACAGACGGGTGACTACTGTGCGCATTTCTATTGGGACGCTGACGCAATGCCCTACGGCGGTGCGTTCGGCGCGTATCGCGGTGAGATACAGATGGAGATGGTCGACGGTATCAACGTCATGTTCGGCAACCCCAACGACCGCCGCGTACAGGAGCAGCCGTATGTGCTCATCGTGGGCAGAGATACGGTTGAAAACCTCCGCGCCGAGAAGGAGCGCTTCGACAAGAAGAACAAGAAAAAGAGCAAGGACGACAACGTCTTTGCAGGTATCAGCATACAGTCGGACAGCGACACTGCCGAGCAGATAGGCATAGGCGGCAAGCACGAGCTGATACAGTCGGACGACAAGAACGGCAAGTGTCTTTATGTATACCTGTATGAGAAACGGACGCACGAGGAAGAGGTCATAGACCCCGAGACCGGCGAGGCCGCTGTAGAGCCTGTGCTCGATGAGAAGGGCAATCCGATACCGCTCATGGCAGACGGCGCACCCGTTGTCAACGCCGACGGTACGCCGCGCTACAAGACACAGAAGGTGACGCATCTCGTTACCTCAGTGTACGTCACCAAGGCAACCAAGGACTGCAACATCTACAGCGAGATAGACACCGGTCTTACGCTCTACCCGATAGCGTGGGGCAACTGGGAGCACCAGAAGAACCAGTATCACGGTCGTGCGCTCGTTACGGGTATTATCCCGAACCAGATATTCATCAACACGATGTTCGCAATGGTCATGCGCCACTTGCAGCTCATGGGCTTCCCCAAGGCCGTGTACAACGCCGACCTTATAGGGCAGTGGAACAACGAGGTCGGTCAGGCTATCGCGGTGCATGGGCTCACCCCCGGTCAGGCGATAGGTGACATAGCCGGATTCCTACAGCCTGCCGATATGTCCAACCAGATAATCGTCGCTATAGACAAGGCGATGCAGTACACCCGCGAATGCCTCGGCGCTACGGACGTACAGATGGGCTCGGTCAGACCGGACAACACTTCTGCACTCATGGTTTTGCAGTCCAATGCGGAAGTCCCGCTCGAAAACCCCAAAGCCAATATGTACGAGTGGTATGAGGATATCGGCGCGATACTGCTTGACATGATGGGCACGTACTACGGCAAGCGCCCGCTCGTGCGCGACCGCGAGTTTCAGGAA
Organism: Butyricicoccaceae bacterium; assembly: GCA_963629655.1. Taxonomy (GTDB): domain Bacteria; phylum Bacillota; class Clostridia; order Oscillospirales; family Oscillospiraceae; genus Limivicinus. The sequence goes on from CAVGKI010000178.1 coordinate 1,702, forward strand.
CTCGTGACCGGCGCCGACGGTCTGCCGATGATAGACCCCATGACCGGCACGATGATGCAGAACACCGTTACGCGGCGTGTGCTTGAGTCGTTCGACTTCGGCCAGTTCAAGCACCTGTTTTTGAATATCCGTGTCGACGTGGGCGCGACGAGCACCTACAGCGAAATATCCATAGTACAGACGCTCGACAACCTGCGCCGCGACGGTACGCTTGAGGTCATCGACTACCTTGAGCGCATACCCGACAAGCTCATACCGCGCAAGGCAGAGCTTATAACCGAACTGCGTAAACGCGCACAGACAATGCAGGGCGTGGGCGCAGGTCAGGTAGGCGGCTCACCGACGGGCGATTTGATGCAGGCAGCGGCTATGGCGGCAAGCAAGCCTCAGAGCGGCGCACCGGCTATGGGCGGTGCACTTGACGAGGCGAAGATAATCCAGAACATGCCACAGAACATACAGGCCCGGTTTGACAAGCTGCCCGAAGTAGCGCAGGACGCGTTGATGAGGGTACAGGGTCACTGATAATTGAAACAACTCCGCTCGGGATGACTACATTCTGAGCGGATTGTTATATACGCTCCCTGCCACGGAGCGAAAAATCCAATATTCTTTCTCGCCATGAAAGGAGAACTGACCATGACAGACAACATGGAAATCGAACAGACCGAGATTACGCCCGTAGAGAATGACGAGCCTATCCTGCCTGACGGCTGGGATGGGGTAGGTGACATCTTCGAGGCAAGCTCTTGGAAAGATCCCACGGTGGTGGGGCTTGAGGGTATTGCCACGGAGCAGAGTCCGGTCGAGGCTGAACCAACCGAGGAGACTCCCGCCATAGAGTCAGAGACGGAGGGTACAGCAACGGAGGGTACAGCAGAGCCCGAATCCGCTTCGGAGAATGCCGCACCTCCCAAAATCAAGTTCCGCACCCAGTATAACCATCAGGACATGGATGTAGAGCTTGATGAAGCAGAGCTGCCGACCATCTATCAGAAATCCTTAGCGCTTGACCGCGAACGCGAGCGCGTGAATAAGGCCAAGCCTGTGGTAGACATGGCATCGAAGCTCGCAGCGCAGATGGGGTTTGATACCCCCGAAGCGATGCTTGAAGCTGCGTCAGCCAACTACCGCCAGTCCGAAATAGACGCACTGGTCAAAGATGGGGTGCACAAGACCGTTGCCGAGGCAATCATAAATCAGCGGCTTGCCGCCGCGAAAGCGACTGAGCCTACGCCCGTGACCGCTCAGGAGGGCGGCACAGAGCCTGAGCCGACCGCGCAGACGCAGACCTCCGCAGCGCCAGCACCAACAAAGAGGGATTTCAGGAACGAGGTAGCCGAGCTTATCCATATACGTCCGGAGCTTCAGAATCAGCAGCTGCCTGACGAGGTTCGGAAGGAAGCGGTCGAGGGCGGTGTCCGTCTTGCGACTGCGTATCTGAACTATGAGGCTCGACAAATGAAAGCCGAAAACGAGCGCTTAAAGAGCGTAAACAAAATCCACGAACAGAACGCGGCATCCGCTGCTCGTGCGCCCGTAACCGGTACAAGCGGAGGCGGTGCAACAGACACCGCGCCCGAAGACCCCTTCCTTATGGGCTTCAATTCCGGCTACTGAGTACAGTGCAGCCGCTTGCCGTGTCAATTACGAAAGGAAAGTGATTAATTATGGCAGGTGGACTTAACCTTGCAACCAAATACTCGACTCATGTAGACGAGAGATTTACCCGCGAGTCACAGGCAATGATGGCTCTCAACAACGACTATGACTTCACCGGCGTTGACACCGTCAAGGTGTACAGCATCCCCGTAGTCCCCATGGGCGACTACAAGCGTAACGGCTCGTCCCGCTACGGCACTCCTACCGACCTCTCCCGCAACGTTCAGACCCTCAAGGTGCAGAAAGACCGCTGCTTCACCTTTATCATTGATAAGGGCGACAAAATCCAGTCGCAGATGGTCTCCGATGCCGGTAAAGCTCTGTCCCGCGAGCTTGAGCAGGTCGTGCTGCCTGAGTATGACACCTATGTGTTCAAAAC
>CAVGKI010000179.1:0-3721 GCA_963629655.1 Butyricicoccaceae bacterium
TCCATCTACATCATTCCCATCGGCGCGACGCTCGGCGCGGTGTCGTGGTTCTACGTCATGAAGAAGGACGAGCTTCTCGACGCTGTCAACACCGGCAGTCTCCGCCGCCGCGGCGAGCTGTGGTACAGCGTGGGGCGGTATGTGTACGTTCCGTTTGCCGTGATACTCTGCTGTGTGGCGCTGTTCAAACAGGTGGCGTTCTGACTTACAAAAAATTCCACAGGCATTTGCCTGTGGAATTTTTTGTACGGCGTTTACGCCCGTTCGGCGAACATGTCGGAGATATACCGTGCCGTGAACGCTGTCAGCGCGGGGAAGTCCATTGCCGCCTTGTAATGCTCCTCAAGCGCGTCGTGCAGAGCCTTTGCCCGCGCCAGACGCTCCAGCGCAAGCGCGGTCAGCCGCTCCTCAAGCTGCCGCCCCTCGCGCAGCTCTGCCCGCCGCCCCTGCATGAGCGTTGTATCTGCCGCAGCGTCCAAGCGTATATGCCGCGCACCGGGGACGGTGTACCCCGCCGAGACGAAGCCGACATCCAGCTCCGGCACGAGCAGCGCGTCAAGTTTGCCGCTGTCAAGCGGACTGCGGCAGACGATGCACTCCGCGCCCAGCGCTTTTGCCTCCTCTGCGGCAAGCTTCAGCGCCGCGTCCGCCCCACCGAGCCCGTCGTCGAGCTGATAGATAAGCTTGCATAACTTCATGACCTCGTCGTTCAGCCACAGCTCACCCTTGCAGGAGAGCGCGTGCAGATACCGCTCGCCGCCGCGCACCGTGACTCCGCTCCGCTCGCGGCAGCGGCGCAGTATGTTGCGCAGCCGCCGCCGCAGCGCGGCAAGCTGCTCCGCGCCCCAAAGCAGAGGAAGATACGCCGCGCGCACCGCCGCCGCAGAGGCAAGATAGCCGTAAGCCGCGTCATACTCGGCTTTGTATTCGCCGTACAGGCGCAGCGCGCCGTCTGCGGAGCTGCCGGCGAGCGGGGAGCAGAACACACCAAGGTTTACATAATCGCCATCGACGGCAAAATGAGCCGGATCGGCGGCGTGCGGCGCGGTGCCGTCCACCCAGCCGCGCCGCAGCGCGGGTATGTACACGCCGTCGAGGGAGTCGGGATCGCCGGAGCATAGGACGTACTCCGCGTCAAGCCCACGGCGCTCCGCCTCCGCGCCGAGCCTGCGCATGAAGCCGGATTTGCCCGTTCCCGGTCCGCCCTTTATCACGCTCAGATAATCGCCCGGCGCGGCGCAGAAGCCGGCATAGAGCGAGCGGAAGCCGTCCCTTGAGTTCGCGCCGAGAAAGTAAGATATATTCACGTGTCAACCTCCTTAACCACATACAATATGATATGTGCCGTTTTCCCGGATTGACATCGTATCTGCTGCCGTATATAATATTTCGGAAACACTCCGAAACGAGGCAAAAAATGTACAAATATATTCTTTTTGATTTTGACGGCACGGTTTTTGACACCGTTGAGGGGATAACGAAATCCGTGCGCTATGCGCTGAACAAGACAGGGCGCGACGCACCGCTCGAAACTCTGCGCTGCTTTGCCGGTCCGCCGCTCGCCGATATATATCTTGAGCGGTTCGGCGGCACGGCGGAGGAGGCGGAGCAATTCGTCGCGGACTTCCGCGAGCGCTATCAGCCGACGGGGCTGTATGAGTGCCGCATTTTTCCGGGGATCGTGGAGCTGCTGGGCGACCTGCGCGCCGCAGGATGCGTGACCGCAATTGCCACGCTCAAGCCGCAGAGCCTTGCCGAGACGCTTCTTGCGCGCGAGGGGATAATCGGACTGTTCGACGCTGTTTGCGGCAGCGGGGTCGAGGGGCATGAGGAGACAAAGGCGGACATAATCCGCCGCGTCATGGCGCGCCTCGGCGCAAGCCCGGAGGAGACGGTTCTCATCGGCGACACGAAGTATGACATTCTCGGCGCGCACGAGTGCGGCATTGCAGCCGTCGGCGTGGGCTACGGCTACGCCGCACCGGGTGAGCTTGCCGCCGCCGGTGCGGACGTGATTGCGGCGGATATGCCCGCGCTGAGGGCATGGCTCTTTGAAGAAAATTTATAACGCCGCGCCGCCCTGCTTCGCCCGTATTTGCGCGTATTGCGCAGTACTATATTCTTGCCAAGCTTACAGATGAAAGCGAGTTCTCATGCGCAGGGAACGACCCGGAGCTCTGCAAAAAAACGGAAAGAGGCTGAGTAGAAGCCTCTTTCCGTTTTTTGTGATGAAAAATCGCTTACCCGCCGGTTGCGGGGAATGTCTGCTCATACACCATGCCGCAGGTCACGCACTCCGCGACGGAGTGCCCGTCCGTTGTGGCGGTGGCGGCGGTGTAGCTTTTCTGCACCCACATATGCTCGTGCTCACAAACGCCGACACCGTGCGCTTCACCGCTGCACAGCGGCTTTTGGCAGTTGCGGCACTTGCCGTGCGCCGCACCGTCCGTTTCACAGTGCCCCGCAATGCCGCATTCGGGGACGGAGTGCGCCGCCGCGTCAAAGCCGGAGGAGCACGCATAATGCCCGCAGGCGCGCATATGCAGCGCCGCGCCCTGATTTTCATTGCATTCGGGACAGAGGCATTCTGCTGCAAGCGCGCCGCCTGCCTCCGTGACACGTATGCTGAGCCGCTGCAGGCTCTCGCCGAGGGCATTGGTGAAGCTCACGACGGCGCGCCCGGCGCTGATGGGAATAAGCGTGACACCGTCGGCGACGTATACCGTCTCCGGGCGGAGGTTCACGGCGGTCAAGCCGTCCGCGTCTGTCAGCGTTTCCCGCGTGCAGTGAATGCTTCCGTCCTCGTCAGCCTCAAAGTCAAGCCGTATGCTCTCCACGCGTGCCCAGTCGCAGCCGAGCGCGGTCAAGTCCTCCGCCGCAGCGACGGCGCTCGCGCGCAGCGCGCCGTAGACCGCCTGCCCGTCTGCATCGCGCACCTCGGTCGACCCGCGCTCGCGCACAACGGTGACGCGCTCGCCACCTGTGTCGGCATCGGCGCTGTCCTTTGCCGCGCCGTCACCCTTGGGGACGGTCGCCCCGGCATAGAACGCGCCGGTGTAAGCGCCGCTGTCGTCAAAATCGGCGGCGGTGACGCTGCCTCCGCCCGCAAAGCGCAGCGCGCGGCGCGTGTCGTTCGTGGCGAAGAAGCCGCGCAGAACAATGCGCGAGGAGGGAAAGAGAAGCCGCAGGTCGTCCCCGTCGCGCTCAAGCGCGGTCAGCGCGCAGAGATAAAAATCCGCGTAATAGCTCTCATAATCGTCCGCAGGGAGGTATATATACTGTGCCTCGCCCGGCTTTTCCAGCGTCACGAGCGCGTAAGCGGAGGGAGAGAGACAAAGCGTCAGCACAAGCGCCGTCAGCGCTGCCGCGAAACGTTTCATTGCTCTCTCACCTCCGTATATCATGAATGCGACATAATATGGTTTACATAATTATATGCTTTATCAGCTTCGGCGCTTCAACCGGGGCGGCGGAGAACTCATAGCATTTTATAAGGCTCTCTGCCGCGCGCGCGGCGGAAGCCGCGTCCGGCGCGTGTATCTCGGCGAGGGCTTCGCCCGCCTCGACCCGCTCGCCAACCTTTTTATGCAGGACAATGCCGACGGAGAGGTCGATAACGCTCTCCTTTGTCACCCTGCCGCCGCCGAGGTGCATTGACACAAGCCCCACCTCGTCCGCCTCAATGTGCTTCACCCAGCCGCTCTCGGGGGAACTGACCTCC
>CAVGKI010000180.1:0-3617 GCA_963629655.1 Butyricicoccaceae bacterium
CTGATAACGACCGCCATGAGGGCAATATAGGTCATGTCTCTCGTGCGCATAATATATCTCCTGTAAATCAACAAAGCTGGGGGTGTGCCGCCGCGGCACACCCTCATTATATCCGCCGCTCATGCGGCGCGCAATATAAAAAATCTATTAGGGCTTGTCTGAAAAACAGCGGAATGCACAAATGGCGAGGAATTTTTGTGGCGGTCAAGGCAGTTTTTGCGGGAATACTTTGTGTATTGCAAGAATATCAGAGCGCAAATTATCCGTCAGATGCCGCCGCCGTGTTGTGCGGTGCTGCCTTATCAGTCGCAGTGGTAGCGCGGCTTGCCGAGGCTCTTTCTGCCGTACTCTATCGCGCCGGTCGGGCAGTGGCAGATGCACGCCATGCAGTGGGTGCACTTGCCGTGCCACACGGGTCTGCCGTTTTCGAGCGTGATGTCGTTTGTCGGGCAGAGCGCGGCGCATTTGCCGCAGGAGATGCACTTATTGTCAACCGTGAATGCCCTGTCATGTACGATAAACGGATAGAACACGCGGTTGACAACGCCGCTCATCACGCGGTCGTACACATTGCACCTCGGCGCGGGAAGCGCGCTTCCGCTGCCTATCGTCTGCGCCGCTTCGTCTATGACGGGATCTGCCGCGGCGATTATCCGCGCCGCCTCGGCGCTCTCCGGCGCGTTGAACATGGCGATGTAATTCTCCGGCATGAGTATCTGCACCGTGCCCATGTAGTCGAGGCTCTTTTCCGCGCAGAGTGCCTTGTTGTATTTTGCGGCATTGCCGATCTCACTGCCGCAGTTCATCACGAACCACGCGCCCTCCGCCCCGGAAAGCTCCGTGCGCGCTATCCATTCGCGCACGATGCGCGGAATGCGCCACGCATACGTCGGCGTGACGAACACCACCCTGCCGTTCACCGCGACGGGGGAGTCATCGCCACGCTTTATTCTCTCGTTCATATCAAAAAGCTCATCGCCGAGCGCGGCGGCGAGCCTGCGGGCAATATAGCGGCTGTTGCCCGTGCCGGTATAGTAAAATATCATGTGCTTTCGTCTCCTTATGCTTGCATTGTGCCTCTATTATATTGTGGAGGCGGGCAGGTGTCAAGGCAGGGAGAGGTCAGAAAAACGCCGCAAGGGGACGCGCGAAAAATGTGAAATTTGTTGTTGACATACGGGGCGAATGTTGTTAGAATAAATCGTCTCAATTGGATAGTCGATATATCCGAAGCAAGATGACGACCGCTGTGCCGCAGGCACAGCCAAGGCCACACGGACAGCCGGGTCGAATGCCGATTTTCCGCGGAATGCGGCGGCAACTTCTGTTGCCTTATTGATTTTGCGGGGTGCCTCCCGCATGGGTCTGTAAAAGGGCTCTGTTTTATAAGTTGGTTACTATAAACCGGTGCTGCATGGCATACAAACTTGTGAAATGGTCAATAAGAGTAGTAAAAGTAGTTTCTTGCTATATAGACTCTCAAACCAGTTGGGACGGCTCTCTCTGCATATCTGCGGGGGTGCTCTATACCCGATGATACAGTGACGTATGCTGCCGGCATACGTCATTTTTCTGTTTCTTGGGGGAATGGGCATGAAAAAGATAATCGAGCTGAAAAACATCACAAAATCCTTTGACGGCGAGACGGTGCTGGACAATATCAGTCTGGACATTTACGACAATGAGTTTATTACGCTTCTCGGCCCCTCCGGCTGCGGCAAGACGACGACGCTGCGCCTCATCGGCGGGTTCGAGACGCCCGACAGCGGCGATATCGTGTTCATGGGCGAGAGGATAAACGACGTGCCGCCGTATAAGCGCAATGTCAACACCGTTTTCCAGCGCTACGCCCTCTTCCCGCACCTGAACGTCTATGAAAACGTCGCTTTCCCGCTGAGAGAGCAGAAGACCGCGCGCGAGGAGATCGCCGCGCGCGTGCAGGAAATGCTGGCAATGGTCGCACTGACGGGGTTTGAAAACCGCAGTGTCACCAGCCTCTCCGGCGGGCAGCAGCAGCGCGTTGCCATTGCGCGCGCGCTCATAAGCAGCCCCAAGGTGCTGTTGCTGGATGAGCCGCTGGCGGCGCTCGACCTGAAGCTGCGCAAGGATATGCAGGCGGAGCTGAAGAAGATACAGAAAGCCACGGGGATAACCTTTGTGTTCGTCACGCACGACCAGGAGGAGGCGCTGAGCATGTCCGACACCGTGGTCGTCATGTCCGAGGGGCGCATACAGCAGATTGGCACGCCCATCGACATATATAACGAGCCGCAGAACGCCTTCGTGGCGGACTTCATCGGCGAGAGCAATATTGTTGACGGCGTGATGCTCGCAGATTACAAGGTCGCGTTTTCCGGGCACACGTTTGAATGCGTGGACTTCGGCTTTGAAAAGCGCGAGGCGGTCGATGTCGTCGTGCGCCCGGAGGATGTGGACATTGTGCCGGAGGAGCGGGGAATGCTGCGCGGCGTGGTCACGTCCGTGACGTTTTTGGGCGTGCACTATGAGATAATCGTGGACATAAACGGCTTCAAATGGATGATACAGACCACGGACTTTGTGGACGTGGATGAGCATATCGGGCTTTATATCGAGCCGGACGCGATACATATAATGAAGAAGTCGGAATATTCGGGTATGTACGGCGACTACTCGTCCTTCTCCAACGAGCTGGACGAGCTGAGCGACGCGGAAAGCGAGAGCGAGGAATGAGCACGAATACTTCTGCCCGCCGCGCGGGGCTTGTCCGGCGGCTGACCCTCGCGCCGTACTCGGCGTGGGCGGTGCTGTTTGTCATTGTGCCGCTCTTCTTCGTGGCGTACTACGCCTTTACCGACAGCAGCTTCAATTTTACATTCGACAACGTCGCGCGGTTTTTCACCGCGACCTCGGCGACGGATGCGGGCGAGGTTCACACATATATCGTCATTTTCCTCCGCTCGCTCAAGCTCGCCGCAATCTCCACGGTCATATGCCTCATTCTCGGCTACCCGATGGCGTATATCATCGCCCGCGCCGAGGCGAGAGCGCAGAAGATAATGATAACCCTCATCATGATACCCATGTGGATGAACTTCCTTATCAGAACCTACGCATGGATGACCATATTGCAGGACACCGGCATATTGAACGGCTTTCTCTCCGCGCTGGGACTGGGGCGTGTCCACATCATCGGCACGGAGGCGGCGGTTGTCATCGGCATGGTATACGATTACTTTCCGTATATGATACTTCCGATATACTCCGTCATGGCGAAGATGGACACGCGCCTCATCGAGGCGGCGCGCGACCTAGGCTGCAACGGCGCGGGGGTGCTGCGGCGCGTGATATGGCCGCTGAGCCTGCCGGGTGTTATCTCCGGGGTCAACATGGTGCTCATTCCGTCCATCTCCACGTTCTACATTTCCCAGAAGCTCGGCAACGGCAAATTCTACCTCATCGGCGACGCGATAGAGGGGCAGTACGTTGCCAACAACCTGCACTTTGCCGCCGCGATAGCGTTTATACTGATGGTTATACTGCTGGTGTGCATGGCGCTGATGCAGCATGCCGCCGCGCGGCGCACGGCGGTGTGAGAGGGGGCAAGGCGTAATGAAAAAAATGTCCAAGATATACAC
>CAVGKI010000181.1:0-3603 GCA_963629655.1 Butyricicoccaceae bacterium
AGCCCAGCCGCTCGCCCGCCTCGACCGCCGGGCGCGTGAGGATAATGCGGTTGACCTCCTCCGCGCGGAACGCCGCCACCGCCGCAGCAACGGCAAGATACGTCTTGCCCGTGCCGGCGGGACCTATGCCGAGTGTTATCGTGTTCTTCGCTATCGCGTCGCAGTACGCTTTCTGTCCGAGGGTCTTGGGCTTGATGGGCTTGCCCTTGGCGGTGATGCATATGACGTCTCCGGCGAGCTCGCCTATTTTCGTCTCCCTGCCCTCTTTGACGAGCTTGATGATATAGCGCACGTTCTGCGCGTCTATGCTCTCCCCCTTGGCGGCAAGCGTCAAGAGCCCGTTTATCGCCTTCTCCGCAAGCATTACGTCCTCCGCCTCGCCGCAGATGTGTATCATATCGTCACGGTCGAGCACCTTCACGCCAAGCTCCGTCTCGATAATGCGCAGATTTCGGTCAAACGAGCCGAACACGCTTATCACATGCTCCATCCTGTCCACTTTTATCGTCTGTTCTATCATATATGTTCCTTTCACGGCGCATCCTGCACCGGGGTATATTCTCTAAGCTCGGCAATATTCTCCTCGCACGCCGCGCGCAGCGTCACGATAATAAGCCCGCCGCTCTCCGACGCGGTTACGGAGCTGCTTTTCACCTCGCCGCGCACATGGGACATGAGATAAGCCGCCAAATTTTCGCCCATCTCGCCCGCGCGGCGCGTCGGCTCGCCGCTGAGCTCATAGGGTATATACTCCTCCATGATGAGCGTAACAGGCAGAGCAAACAGCCCTCTCACCCCAAGTTTATAATTATGAATAATTTTATCACATCCGTCAACAGTATTTCCACTGTAAAAATAAAAATTATACCGCTCTTTCCCCAATTTTATGGCGAAGCGACAGCGGCGTACCCCGTGCGCCGTCTTTTTCCTCGTCTCAGCGGGGCAGACGGCGCTCAGCTCGTACCATGTGTCGGCAATAACCTCACCCTGCGCGCGGACAAAGCGCATATCCCGACTGAGGCTTTCCATGCCGCCGGAGATAAGCGTCTCCCCCGCCGTGACCGACTGCCCCGTGCCGACCGAGGGTGCACCGTTGAGTGCGGAAACGCGGCGGACGATGCCCGCGCGCGAGGCAACGATGTCAGCCCCCTCGCTCTCGACATATATCTCCGGCTTGCCGCGCCGCTCGGCGACGAGAACGACGGCGCGCGAAGAACAGACATTCACGGTCATCCATGCAAGGCGCGGCTCGCGCGCGATCATCTCCGCGCGCACAAGGTCAACGTCGAGCCCGACCCAGCAACGCCCGCAGTCCACGCCCGCCGCGCTCAGCGCACGCAGCACCTCGCCCTCGGTGAGCGTGTCGCAGCCGTAGACATCAATGTCCCATATGAAAAGCGAGGAAAATGCGAGCAGCGCAAGCACGAGCAAGCCCGATATAAGCACCCACATATGCCCGCGCAGAAAAGCGCGCAGGAGCGAGCCGCCCTCCGTGCCGAGCGTCTTCATCTCGCACATACAGCGCCGCGCTATGTTCTCCAGCGTCTGCACATCGCGCTCATACACGCAAAAGCGCAGCGTGTATGCGTCCGCGCATTCAAGCTCCCACAGCTCCAGCGCACTCATAGCGCAGGCGTTGAGCACACTCTCCGGGAACGCGCCGCAGACCTCCACACGGCAGCAGCCCTTTATCCTCCTTTTGAGCTTCGTCATCTCATTCCCACTCCACATTCTGAATATGCCCGCCGAGAAATATACTGTCGCCCGTCATGGCGAGAAGCCGCAGCCCGCTGCCGGAGAGCGCGAGAGTTCCGCGCGGCAGGCGAATGACGACGCGCGTGTCGGCATAGGAGAGTATGCCGCGGTGATTCTCTACCATCGCGCGCCGCCCCGCCGTCACGGTGAGCTTTGCCGAGCCCAAAAGCGCGTCCTCCGGCAGCTCCAGCGCTTGGGCGAGCTCCTGCGCCGTTTCAATGATGCTCTTCAGCCGCACCACCTCCATATCCGTATAAATCTATGCGGCGCGGCATAGCTTGATACTATCGAAATCAAATTCCGTCAAGGGAGTGTGTACCGTATGAAAAAACGCATCGCCGTGTGCGGCTCTCTCGCCGCGCTCGCGGCGCTCATCTGCGCCTCGGGCGAGGTCGCGGAAAGCTGCCGCCGCGCCCTTTCGCTCTGTGCCGAGCTTATCATTCCGTCGCTGTTCCCGTTCTTTGTGCTGTCAATACTGCTCAGCCGTCTCGGACTGCCGGAGCTTTTGGGGCGGCTGACCTCCGGCATATCGGGGCGGCTTTTCAACGTGTCGGGTGCCGGGGCGAGCGCGCTTATAATGGGGCTGACGGGCGGCTACCCGCTGGGGGCGGCATACATTGCGGATATGCGCCGCGCCGGCAGCATATCCGCCGAGGAGGCGGAGCGGCTGATGGGCTTTTGCAATAACTCAGGTCCCGCGTTCATCGTCGGCGCTGTCGGCGCGGGTGTTTTCGCCTCGCCGCGTGCGGGGCTGTACCTATACTGCGTACATATCGCCGCCGCTGTCATAACAGGGCTCATCCTGCGGACAAGCCGCCCCTCGCCTGACGGCGCTGTCTGCACGGTCACCTCGGCAGAAGCGGACAGTGCGTTCGCTGAGGTGTTCTCATGCGCGGTGAAGCAGGCGCTCGTGTCCGTGCTCAACGTTTGCGCATTCGTGGTGTGCTTCACGGTGCTGGTCGGTCTGCTGGACGCGGACGGCTTCTTCTCCCTTGCCGTGGGGCGCATCTCAGCCTCGACCGGGTGGGAGCTGCACCGCGTGCGTGCGCTGCTGACCGGCATATTGGAGCTTGGCAGCGGTGTGGGCGCGATGCGCACGCTCGGCTTGAGCGCGGCAAACCTCGCGCTTGCGGCATTTCTTGTGGGCTGGGGCGGCATATCCGTGCACTTTCAGACGATGGCGGTCATCGCCGAGAGCGGCATAAAAGGCGCCCTGCATTTTGCGGGACGCCTGATAAGCGCAAATATATCCGCCGTACTGGCGTATTTTTTGTATGGACTGGTGTTTTAATTATTTATTACTTCCGCAGCGTGTCGGCGAAAGCTTCGTATTTCTTCACTGCCGCCTCGCAGACCTCCCTGCTCTTGCCGCGCGTGAGGATATACACCTTTATCTTCGGCTCCGTGCCGGAGGGGCGGATGATAAAGCTGCAGCCGTCGGCAAGCTCGAAATACAGCACGTTCGAGCCCGAGATAGGCGTTTTATCCACCTTGCCCAGCCCTGCGACCCATATGCTGCCGTCGGAATAGTCACGCAGGCGTATAACCTCCTCGCCCGCGATCGTCCGGGGCGGCTCGGCGCGCATAGAGCTCATGAGCGCGCTCATTTTCTGCAAGCCGTCAAGCCCCGGCATGACGAGATTGATGGTCTTTTCCATAAACCAGCCGTATTTTTCATACAGCGCGTTGAGCGCGTCAAGCAGCGTCATGCCCTTCTTGTGATAAAACGCCGCCATCTCCGCCACGAGCATCGCCGCCGTGACCGCGTCCTTGTCGCGCACATAGTCGCCGCACATGTAGCCGTAGCTTTCTTCAAAGGCGAAGATATACTTGTATGTTCCTGCCGCC
>CAVGKI010000182.1:0-3513 GCA_963629655.1 Butyricicoccaceae bacterium
GTATTTCTACATGGCGGAGGTGCTCTCCATTGCGTACTTCATGTGCGACAGGAGAAAATGGTATGTGCCCGCAGTGCTCACGACGGCAGCCCTGTCAAGCTATATGGAATACTTCCTTGTCTATTCAATGTCATCGTATGAGGAGTATGCGGCAAAGACGGTCGGGATAAAGCCGGTGTATTTTGCCGCCGCAATACTCGTCATACTGGCAGTGGAGGGGCGGGCGCTCTTTGGCGGAACGGTAAAACCGAATGAAAATTTGACGTAAGGCGTAACTTTTTTATATATGGCTTACAATGGGAGGAAAGTGATGGCAAAAAAGAAGAGCCAAGACTATATACACGGCGCGGTGATACTCACCGTCGGCGTGGCAATAATGAAGGTACTGGGCTTTATATATAAAATCCCGCTCGGCAACATCCTCGGCGACGAGGGGTACTCGATGTTCACCAGCGCGTACAGCATATACTTCATTTTCTTCACGCTTGCGACTGCCGGTCTGCCGGTGGCGCTGTCGCGCCTTGTGGCGGAGGCGGATGCCAACGGGCACACAAGGCAGGAGGAAAAGACGTTCCGCGTCGCGCGCATGACGTTCTTTGTGATAGGGCTTGTGTTCGCGCTTATCATGTTCCTCTTCCCGGAGTGGCTGGCGGCGGAATATCTGGAAAACCCCGATGCCGCGCTGAGCATAAAGGCGATGAGCCCGGCGATACTGCTTGTGTGTGTCGTGTCGGCGTATCGCGGCTACTGCCAGGGCAACGGCAACATGATACCCACGACCGTGGACGAGGTGCTGGAGGTGCTGTTCAAGACCGTGTTCGGGCTTGTCCTCGCGAGCGCCGCCATACGCGCGGGGCTTGGGCGGTCTGCCGGCTCGGCGGGCGCGGTGCTGGGCGTGTCCATCGGGTCGGTGGTGTCGCTGGTATATATGATAATTTATAAGCGCCGCAACTATGACCTGCTCTCCGCGCCGTATTCCTCCGGCATCGTCGGCGAGGACGGAAGGCACGCGGACGACGGGCACGTGGATTCGACCGGCAAGATCGTCCGCGATATACTCACCATCGGCGTGCCCATTGCGCTGGGCGCGTGCATAATGGCGATACTCAACAGCATTGACTCTAAGCTCTGCATGAACCGCCTGCAATCCGCCGCCGGGTTCAGCTATTATCAGGCAAAGGTGCTCTACGGCGTGTACGGCAAGGCGCAGACGCTCTTCAACCTGCCGGCGGCATTCGTCCAGCCGCTGACCATCACGATAGTGCCGGCGATTTCCGGCGCGATCGCGCGCAGTGCCAAGGACGAGGCAGCGAAAATATCCGAGGACTCTCTGCGCCTGTCCGCCGTCGTCAGTCTGCCGATGGGCGTGGGGCTGATGGTGCTGAGCGAGGTGATAATGGACGTGCTCTACCCGAACAGCAACGAGGCGGGCGCGGGGCTGCTGTGCATGATGGGCGCGGCGAGCTTCTTCGTGTGCATGGTGCTGATGGAGAACGCAATTCTGCAGTCGTCCGGCGGGGAGAAGCTGACGATGATAACGATGATATGCGGCGGGTGTGTAAAAATTGCGGTGAACTGGTTCCTCGTGGCAAAGCCGGAGATCAACATCTACGGCGCGCCGGTCGGCACGCTTATAAGCTATATGGCGATGGCGGCGCTCAACTATGCTTTTATGTGCCGCACGCTTGACGACAGACCGCGTTTGACCCGTGCGTTTGCCCGCCCGCTCGCCGCGAGCGTGCTGATGGGGCTGACGGCGTGGGCGATATACGGGCTGGCATCGCGCTTCATCGGCACGGCGGACTGGCGCGGCATGGCGGTGTGCATGCTGCTTGCGGTGCTGGCGGCGGTCGCGGTGTACACGGTGTCCGTCGTGTGCCTGAGAGCGATAGTCAAGGAGGACCTCGCGCGCATACCGCACGGCGACAAAATCGGCGCGCTGCTCCATTTGCGCTGAGTGTCGAGCGAATTTTTCAAAAAATCTGCATTTGCGGTGAAAAATCTCTTGATATTACCGCGAGAATGTGCTAAATTCTACGTGCGGCTTTTGGGTCAGTCTCAGAGCCGTATAAAAAGCATGAGTATTCTGCCTGTTTTTCGGGCAGACTCATCATATCGTGGCAGATGCCATACATTTTTAGGAGGAATATGTAATGAATAAGACCGAACTTATTGCTGCCGTTGCAGAGAAAGCCGGAATGTCCAAGAAGGACAGCGAGAAGGCAGTCAATGCCGTTTTTGAGTCCATCACCGCAGCCCTCACCGAGGGCGATAAGGTTCAACTCGTCGGTTTCGGCACCTTTGAGGTCAAAGAGCGCGGCGCACGCGTTGGGCGCAACCCCAGAACCAAGGAAGAGATCCAGATCCCCGCAAGCCGTATTCCCGCCTTCAAGGTCGGCAAGGCTCTCAAGGACGCAGTTGCGAAGTAATATAAAATAAGGCGACACCGCATAATGCTGTATTGCCTTAATACTGCCGGCAGCGGGGTTGAAAAATCCCGCTGCTGTTTTTGTAGAATATAGAATAGAGGTGAGAATATGAGACTGGACAAATATCTTAAGGTCTCCCGCCTGATAAAGCGGCGCACCGTGGCAAACGAGGCGTGCGGCGGGGAGCGGGTGACCGTCAACGGCAGACAGGTGAAAGCCGGCTATCAGGTGAAGATAGGGGACGTTATAGAAATTGCTTTCGGGCAGCGCACCCTCAAGGTGGAGGTCACGCAGATAAGCGAGAGCGCCAACAAGGCGGATGCCCCGGCAATGTACAGGGAAATAGAGTGACCGCCCCCGGCGAAAGGCAGACCGCCGGCTTGTCAAAAAGTCCTGCGAATTTTCACATTTTTTGATGAAACTTTTTTGTTTTTGAAACGTTATATATGTAGCGCAGATATGCATTTGGCTGAGGCTGAGAGGCTTCCGGTGAACAATGCACAGTGGCGAGGGGAACCCCTCCACCGCTGGCGCGGTCCCCCTCCCCTTTCAGTGGAGGCAAGGCAGGTGCGCAGCAGCGGGACGCGCGGCGCGGAGATGGCGGCGGGGCGGGCACTTCAATGCGGCGCAATATCGTGGCACAATATCTCGTGATTTTGGACGCGGAAGCTGCAAGATATAGATAAATTACAAAACAGTAAAAAATAATAAAAATTTTTTCAAAAAAGTCTTGCAATTTCAGAAACAATGTGTTACATTATGTGTGACCTCTAGGAGGTATATGCGGTTTCTGCACCGCATGAGACTTGTAATCAAATCTCATAAGGGGGATTTTAAGAATGAAAACCATGAAGAAAGTTATTTCCGTGCTGCTTCTGGTCTGCGTGCTTGCCAGCTTCGCGACCGTTTCGGCGTATGCGGAGGATGGCACGGCAAACGGCACATCTGACGTGCCCGTGATCACCAATATGTGGGAAACGAGCGGTGCAAATTTGAGCAATGCAAATGGAGCTTCTTGCAATTTTAAAATAAGCTACACCTTGCCCGAAGTATGCCAGGGTAAGACGTATGATGTATATTGGGA
>CAVGKI010000183.1:0-3434 GCA_963629655.1 Butyricicoccaceae bacterium
CGGGCATAACTATATAACAACGGCGCTCGACAATGGCGCGGTGTGCTGCCTTGCAGAGCGCGTGCCGACGGGCGAGGGGCGCGGCATCATCGTCGTGGACGATGTGCAGTGCGCGCTTGAAGCCATTATGCGCGCCTACCGCAAAAACATCAATATCCCCGTCATCGGCATCACCGGCAGCGTCGGCAAGACGACCGCCAAGGAGATGATATGGGCGGTGCTCAGCCGGCGTATGAACGTGCTGAAAACCGAGGGCAATCTCAACAATCAAATCGGCGTGCCCATGACGCTCTCGCGCATTACGCCCGCGCATGACGCGGCGGTGGTGGAGATGGGCATCTCCGGCTTTGGGGAGATGCGTGTGCTCGCCTCCATGGCGCGCCCGACGGTCGCGGTGTTCACCGTGATCGGTCATGCGCATCTTGAGTTTCTGCACGACCTTGACGGCGTTTTCAGGGCAAAGACCGAGATGATAGACCTCATGCCGCCCGACGGCACGGTCATTATAAACGGGGACGATGCAAAGCTGCGTGCGCTGCGCTGCCCGCAGCGCATAGTCAGCTACGGCTTGGGCGCGGACTGCGACGTGCGCGCGGAAAACGTCCGCTTTGACGGCGAGGACGGCGCGGCGTGCGATATCGTCGGCTTTGACCGGCGCATTGCGGTGAATATCCCTGCCTACGGACAGCATATGGTCTATGCCGCGCTTGAGGGGGCGGCTGTGGGCTTTGTGATGGGGCTGACGGATGAGGAGATTTCCTCCGGCATTGCCGCGTTCCGCACGGTCGGGCGGCGCGGTGCCGTCACGGACACGGGGTACATCACGCTCATTGACGACTGCTATAACGCCAATCCCGACTCTATGCGCTGCGCCGTGGATTCGCTCATGGCGCTGCCGGGGCGGCACGTGTGTGTGTTCAGCGATATGCGCGAAATGGGGGAGAACTCCCCCATGCTGCACCGCGAGCTGGGCGAATACGCCCTTGAAAAGGGCGTGGATTTTGTCATGGCATACGGACCCATGTCCCGCTGCCTGACCGCCGCAATGGGCGTGCGCGCAAAGCACTTCGAGACGCGGGAGGAGCTTATCGCCGCCATGCCGCAATATATACGGCGCGGGGACAACGTCCTTGTCAAGGCATCGCTCGGCATGCATCTTGAGCCTGCCGCCGAGGCGCTAAAGACCCTCGGCATTGATAAGAACATATAAGAATATATAAGTAGAAATACAAGGAGAATAAAATGACAGCGGCAAAACCGATACTTCTTATGGATCTTGATAATACGCTGCTCGACTTTGACAGGCAGGAGGCGGCGGCAATCTCCGCCATGCTGCGCGAGAGGGGGATAGACCCCACGGAGGAGCGCCTCTCGCTGTTTCGGCGCATAAACGTCCGCCATTGGGAAATGCTTGAAAACGGCGAGATGACACGCCGGCAGGTGCTTGTCGGGCGGTTCGAGGTATTTTTCAAGGCGCTCGGTGTCTCGCTCGACGCGCAGAGCGCGGAGGACAGCTACGCCGCGCACCTCTGCGAGGGGTATTATTTCATTCCCGGCGCGCAGGAGCTTTTGGAGGCGCTGCACGGCAAGTGCGGGATGTACATAATCTCCAACGGCAACGCCCGCGTTCAGGACGCGCGTCTCACCTCGTCGGGCATTGCAAGGTATTTTGAGAAGATATTCATCTCTGAAAACATGGGCGCGGATAAGCCGAGCCGGGAGTTTTTTGACATCGTTATCGCGTCAATCCCCGGCTTTGACCCCGCCCGCGCGCTCGTCGTCGGCGACAGCCTCACCTCCGACATACGCGGCGGGCGCGGTGCGGGGCTTATGACCTGCTGGTTCAACCCAAAGGGCAAGCCGCCGCGCGCGGACATTCCCGCCGACTATGAGATATCCTCGCTTGCCGAGCTTCCGGGGCTTGTCGGGCGGATATTCACCAAAGCATGAAAGCACTTGGTATGATGGAAAACATATTTGCCCCGTTGAGGGAATTTAATATTTACACAATGATGCTGCGCGTGCTGCTCGCCATGCTCATGGGCGGCATCGTCGGCTTCGAGCGCGAGAAAAAGCGCCATCCCGCCGGGTTCAGGACATATATGTTCGTCGCGCTCGGCGCTGCCATGACCGTCATGCTCAGTCAGTATCTCGATTTCATGCTCAACCATGACTGGCTTGCCACGGCGGAGCGCGTCGGCATAAAGACGGACGTGTCCCGCTTCGGGGCGCAGGTCGTCAATGGCGTGGGTTTCCTCGGCGCGGGCACCATCATCGTCACCGGGCGGCAGGAGGTCAAGGGATTGACGACGGCGGCGGGGCTGTGGGCGTCGGCGTGCATGGGTCTTGCGATAGGCGCGGGGTTTTATGAGTGCGTCATTGTCGGTGCGGCGCTCATCGTCCTTTCAATGGCGCTGCTGCCGTTCATCGAGGGGGTGATGCTCTCATATTCGCACAATATGACCGTTTATGTCGAGATGGATTCGTTTGAAAACCTCGGCAGCATTGTCAACCGCATAAAGGCGGAGGGCATACAGCTCTATGATGTCGAAATTGAGCGCGGCGGGCGCGAGTATATGGCAAGGTTCAGCGTGCTTGTTTCCATGCGCCTGCCGTGCCGGCGCGAGCATACGGAACTGATCGCCGAGCTGTCCACGCTCGACGGCGTTGTCGCCATAGACGAAGTGTAAGGGAGGGGAGGAGCATATGCTGCAATGCTTTGATTTTGCGCGCGATATGAGCTTTCTTGCCGTCACCGTGCGCATGGTGCTTGCCGTTTTTTGCGGCGGGCTTATCGGTATCGAGCGCGAGTATAAGCGCCGCCCCGCCGGGTTCAGGACACATATCCTTATCTGCCTCGGCGCGGCGATAACCACGCTCACCAGCCAGTATCTTTATCTCACGCTTGAGCTTTATACCGACGTTGCGCGCCTCGGCGCGCAGGTTGTCGCGGGCATCGGCTTCATCGGCGCGGGCACGATAATCGTTACGAACCGCCAGCGCGTCAAGGGGCTGACGACTGCCGCCGGGCTGTGGACAAGCGCCATCATCGGGCTTGTGTGCGGCGCGGGGTATGTTGAATGCGCACTTTTTGCCACGGTGATGGTGCTCGTGGCGGAGCTGCTGCTTATTAAGATAGAGTACCGCTTTGCCCGCAAGATATACGACATGAATCTCTATATTGAGTATTACAAGGCGGACAGCATCGAGAGCATTATCCGCCTCATCCGCGAGAGCAAGACGAACATGAGCGGGCTGGAGATCAGCCGCATCACCGACGACGGCGGGCGCAGGCGCTACAGCGCTGTCGTCACCGTTCAGGCGAGCCGCGCCGGAATAAACGAGGGGCTTATCAAGGACATAAAGGGGCTTGAAAATGTCCTCGCAGTGGAGGAGCTTTGATATAAGATATAATATTTTATAGAGTACAGCGC
>CAVGKI010000184.1:0-3303 GCA_963629655.1 Butyricicoccaceae bacterium
ACGCGCCAGCAATACTTTGAATGGAGGGATCCCACATGATCTTCAAAAAGAAAGAATCTACACAGGAGCTGCTCGGCATTGAGGCTATAACCGACTACGGAATCTCGACCAAGCAGGGCGAGCTCGTTTTCTTCTCCGTTGCGCCCACCAATCTGAGTGTGCTCCCCGCCGACAGCATCGACGCGAGGATCAACGCACTGCTCAATATCATCAAGGGCTACGACGGGATAGAGATGATCGCCACGGATTCGATGCAGTCCTTTGAGTACAACAAACGCTTTTACCGTGACCGGCTTGAGAAAGAGAGCTGCCCCGCCGTGAGGCGCTTGCTGGAGCAGGACATAGAGCACCTTGACCGCATACAGGTTATGACGGCTTCATCCCGGCAGTTCTATATTGTTCTGCGCATACGCAGCGAAATCAAGGGAGATATCTATTCCCACCTCGGCAATGTTGAGAAATACATTCACGAGCAGGGCTTCACCGTCCATCGCGCCGACCGGCAGGAACTGAAAAAGCTGCTGGCAGTGTATTACGGGCAGAGCATCAGCGTTGATCCGTACCCGGACTATGACGGTCAGCAGCGGGAATAAGGAGGAAAACTATATGGGAAAACATCTGAAGCAGAAATCTGCACCTGTGAAACCAGAGAGAAAGAAAAGTGTCACACGCAAGCAGCCCGTAAAATCTGCACCGCCGCGCAAGACGTTCTTAGATATGATCGCGCCGGGAGTTATGAAGTTCAACCCCGACGTGTATATCCGAGATAACCTCTACTGCTGTGTCTGGGCACTGAAGGAGTATCCGGCTGCAACTGAGGATCAGGCCATACTCCGTCACCTCGGCGAAAAGTGCGGCGTCAACATCCGCATATACACGCGCATAGTTGACGCGATGGAGGAAAACCGCATCATCCAGAACGCAACCAACAAAAACAAACTCAGCAGGGCAAATACAAATGATACCAAGCAGATGATCACTGCCGAGGGCAACCTGCAGGATGTGTTCGAGATGGTAAATGCCATGAGAAAAAGGCGTGAGCCGCTCATCCACTGTGCAGTGTTCATCGAGCTGTGCGCCCCGACGATGCAGGGACTTGAACGCCTGCAGTCTGAGGTCATATCTGAGCTGCTGAGATCAAAGTTAAATGTTGACCGTTTGAGATTGCGCCAGCAGAAAGGCTATCTCTCCGCCTGCCCACAGGGGCATAACATTTTCGGCACTCAGTTCGAGCGTGTGCTCCCGGCATCCAGTGTTGCGAACTTATACATATATAATTATTCCGGTAAGACTGATGCGCATGGCTTCTACATCGGCAAGGACAGATACGGCAGCAACATCCTCACGGACTTCGACCAGCGCGACGAGGACAAGACATCTGCAAATGTACTCATCCTCGGCAACTCCGGTCAGGGCAAATCGTATCTTATGAAGCTCCTCATGGTCAACTGCCGTGAGGCGGGTAAAAATATAATCTCGCTGGACGTTGAACACGAGCAGGGCGAACTCTGCGCCGCGCTTGACGGCTGCTTCATCGACCTCATGGGCGGGCAGTACATCATCAATGTGCTTGAGCCGAAGTGCTGGAGCACCGGTGAGGATGAGGACGATCCTTCAACGCCGGAGACGTTCAAAAAGAAAACAGTGCTGTCTCAGCACTTGTCCTTCCTGCGGGATTTCTTCCGTGCGTATAAAGACTTCACCGATCCGCAGATAGACACGATAGAGATACTGCTCTCAAAACTGTATTCCAAGTTTCATATTTCGGACTACACAAATTTCTCGCAGCTCAGACCAGAGGATTATCCGGTGCTCTCTGACCTCTATGATCTCATTAAAGAGGCATACAAGAACTACGATGCAGCAGCGCATAATCTCTATACTCCGCAGCTCCTGCAGGAGGTGCTGCTCGGCCTGAACTCCATATGCAAAGGTGCGGACTCGCAGTTCTTCAACGGACACACGAATATAACCTCGTCGCGGTTTCTCGTGTTCGGAGTAAAGAGCCTCTTGATGGCAGGTCGGAACATTCAGAACGCGATGCTCTTCAATATCCTCAGTTATATGTCCGATAGGCTTCTTACTGAGGGCAACACCGTCGCCACTCTTGACGAGCTGTACATTTGGCTCAGTAACCCAACAGCGATAGAGTACATCCGCAACTGCCTCAAGCGCGTGCGCAAGAAGGAATCTGCGATGATCCTTGCCTCACAGAACCTCGACGATTTCGACCAGCCGAACGTGCGTGAGATGACGAAGCCGCTGTTCTCCATTCCGCCGCACCAGTTTCTCTTCAATGCGGGGAGTATAGATAAGCGCTCCTACATGGATATGCTTCAGCTTGAGGAATCCGAGTATGACCTCATCCGCTATCCGCAGAGGGGTGTATGTCTTTACAAGTGCGGCAACGAGCGTTATCTGCTCGAAGTCCACGCTCCTCCGCACAAGGAAGCGCTGTTCGGCACAGCGGGTGGCAGATAATGAATACCATACTTGCAAAATTCGCGCTCACTGTTGGCGGCAGCGACAAAGGCAGGAAAACAATAGCGTGGATACTTGCGGCGGTGTTATCTCCGCTCATCCTCATAACCGCAGTGCTCTGCTCTCTTGCGAGCGGCGGCGCAGAGCACAACAACACGACTGTGAAAGCGTGCTTCTACGGTCCGAACTACACGGAGAAAGTACCGTCAGAGTTTCGCTCGCACATCTCCGAGATGCGGGAAGCTTTTTCTCTTCTGGATTCGGCGATAGCCGCCGCAAACTCGAGCGAGGACAGCACCGGAAGCCTTGACCCGACAATGGTCAAGGCAGTTTTCTTTGCCCTGTGCTTCGGCGAGGACGCGCCGACAGCAAGAGCAGCTGGTCGGTTTGTTGACTGCTTCTATTCCGAGCAGGAACTGACGCGTGAGGTCGAGAGTGAGGATGAAAACGGTGAGACGGTCACCGAGACAGAGACGTACATTGCGATCAGTCCGCTGTCGCTAAGCGACGCTTACAAGAATCTCTCCGCCGAACTCGGCAGAGAGATAAGTGATGAGGATAAGGATAACATCAAGCACATCTACACCATGATAGCAGGGCCAATGGGCGTTGAGAATTACACCGGTGCTTATGAAGTCGGCGGGCAAAGGAGCGTGGAGATTGACCTCAGTACATTTTCCGATCCGTCAACGAAGAACGCGCACGACCTTGCGGCCTACGCCATTAACGCATGGCAGTCCGGCTGGGGATATGTCTGGGGAACCTATGGTCAGATCATGACCGAGGAGCTGTTCGCGTCGAAGCTCCAGCAGTACCCGGAGG
>CAVGKI010000185.1:0-3273 GCA_963629655.1 Butyricicoccaceae bacterium
GACGGCGCTCGCGGCGCTTACCCCGCCAACTTAATTTTAACATCTTACGTCTGCAATATCAATACATTTTACGACTGGAGTGTAGGCATGACAGAATTTGATAATTATATGTCGCCCGGGAGAAAGGGACACCTTGTCGGCATAGGCGGCGTGTCAATGTCGTCGCTGGCGGAGGTGCTGACCGGCATGGGGCTGAACATCACAGGCTCGGACATGAACGAGGCGAACCCCAACGTCGCGGCACTGCGCGAAAAGGGCATAAAAATATACATCGGTCACAGCGGCGACAATATCGAGCCGGATGTGGACTTCATCGTGCGCACCGCCGCCGTGCATGACGACAACCCGGAGATAATCCGCGCACATGAGCAGGATATCCCCGTGTTTGAGCGCACACAGGCGTGGGGCGCAATATCAAAGGATTACAGCAACGCCCTGTGCATCTCCGGCACGCACGGCAAGACCACAACGACCTCCATGTGCACGCATATCCTCATGGCGGCGGAGAAGGATCCCACCGTCATGATCGGCGGGACGCTGCCGCTCTTAAAGGCGGGGCACCGCGTGGGGCACGGCAACACCATCATCATGGAGGCGTGCGAGTATTACAACTCCTTCCTCTCGTTTCACCCCACCGTCGCCGTTATCCTCAACATAGAGGCGGATCACCTCGACTTCTTCAAAGACCTTGCCGATGTGGAGCATTCGTTCCGCGCCTTTGCCGAGCGCACCCCGGCGGACGGCTATGTCGTTGCGAACAATGACGACCGTAACACCGTGAGCACCCTGCGCGGCATCGACCGGCGCGTCATAACCTTCGGGCTCACGCCGGAGGCGGACGTATACGCGGAGAATATCGAGTACAAGGGTGCAAACTCCCATTTTGACATCATGTATAAGGGGCGCTTTTTCACCGATGTGACGCTGCACGTCCCCGGCGTGCACAATGTCAAGAACGCCCTCGCCGCGACTGCCGCGTGCATCTGCGTCGGCGTGCGTCCCAGCTCCGTCAAGTACGGGCTTGCCGGGTTCAACGGCGCGGGGCGGCGCTTTGAGTTCAAGGGCAAGTACAACGGCGCGGACGTGTATGACGATTATGCCCACCACCCCGGTGAGCTCCGCGCCCTGCTGGACGCGGTGGAGCAGCTCAACTACAAGCGCACCATTCTCGTCTTTCAGCCGCACACATACTCCCGCACGGCGGCGCTTTTCGAGGATTTTGTCACCCAGCTTTGCCGCCCGGACGTTCTTTTGCTGGCGGAGATATTCGCCGCGCGCGAGAAGAACACCATCGGCATCTCCTCCCGCTCGCTTGCCGAGCGTGTGGACGGGGCGGGCTTTTATCCCAGCTTCGGCGAGCTTGAGGATGCCGTGCGCGCCATCGCCGAGCCGGGCGACATCGTGCTGACCGTCGGCGCGGGGGACGTATATAAGATCGGCGAGCATATTGTGGAAAAGTGAGCGCAGAGCCATGCTGAAGGATAAGCTTGTCGCCGCCCCGGAGGAGTATATCGCAAGACTTGCCGGGACGGGAAATAAAGCCGGAGGGGGGGGTAATTCCCTCACTCTCACAAAGGTCGCGCTCATATCAACGGCGCTGTGGGGCTTTCTCGCCTACCATCTGCTTGTTATAACCGCCGTCGGCAACGCCGATGCCGTGTGCGAGGGGCTGTATTCCTACACGGCGGCGGATTGGGCGCTTGCCTGCGGGCGCTGGTGCGCGCGGTATTTTTATAATACCGTGGGCAATGTCGTGATGCCGGGCGTGTGGGTGACGCTCTATATGCTGTGCGTTTTCCTGATGGTGGTGCTGCTCACGCGGCTGTGGGATATAAAAAGCCCCATATCCGTGTTCTTCACCGCAGCGCTCCTTGCCGTCAATCCCACGGTCATTGACCAGTCCCTTTTGCAGTATATGTTCATGTCGTGGGGGATAAGCAGCCTTTTGGGGATATGCTTTGTGTATATCGTCTGCCGCAGTGACAGCCGCCTTGCGCGCTATGCCGCCGCTCCCGTAATGATGGCGGCGGCGTTCGGGTTTTATCAGGCAGCCGTTGGGCTTATCGCGCTTGCCTTCGCGCTCACGCTCATTCTGCGCCTGCTGCGCACGGGCGATATAAAAGCGGCGCTTACCGACACCGCGCGGTTTATTATTGCCGGCGTTATCGGCGCGGCGTTGTATTTTGCCGTATTGAAGATAGAGCTTACGCGCTGGGGCGTGGGGGAGAGCGACCGCGTGGGCGCGTTCTCATTCGCGGCGATCTTTGCCTCCCTTGGAGAGACACTGCCGGATGCTTACCGCTTCTTCTTTGCCTATTTTGACGACAATATATTCCACCGCAAGCTATATGCCGCGCTCCTCGCCGTGCTGGGGCTGGCGGCGCTTGCACGGCGTGAGTGGCTCACCGTGCGTGAGTGGCGCTGTGCCGCCGCGGCGGCTGCCGCAGTGCTTGCCGCGCTCATCCCCGCGTTTGCGAACATCTGCCGAATTATATTCCCGTATTTCACAGTCGTGCAGATAATGGAGTATCAGATAATGCTGCTCTTCCCGTTCTTCTTCGCGCTTGCGGAGGAGGAAGAGCCGCGCTTTGTACAGACGAAAAACGCCGTGCGCATACTCTCGTTTGCGCTGAGCGCGCTGCTCGTCTGCGGGTATACGGTCTCCGCCAACGCGACATACCGCGCCTATGCGCTCTCATATGACCATGCACAGTATGAGGCGGGCGAGATAATGAGCCGCGCGCGGGCGCTGCCGGACTATGAGGACGGGGAGACGGTCATGTTTGCCGGCTTTATCCGCGACGATACGCTTCGGCGCACGAACGGCGTGTATAAATACGCATACAGTATGTACGACAACCTTATATTCTGGGAGGAGTACATGGGCATAACCTCCGGGCGGCGCAATTTCATGCTCGACACGCTCGGCATTGACGCAGGCGAGGTGGACATGGCGCAGTATTGCGCCATCGTCGAAAGCGACGCATTTGCCGCAATGCCGCTCTATCCCGCGCCCGGCTCTGTCGCGCGCATTGACGGCGTGATCGTCGCCAAGCTCAGCGCTGACCCGCTGACGCAGGAGAAGCTGCTGAAAATTGATTAAAGGCTCACTTAAAGCCTGTAAGAACCGCGCTTCGGCGCGGTTCTTGCTAAATAATGGCATTAAAACTTAAAACAATAGTATCATACCATCCCCAGACCCTTTATCATCAGTGCCAGACCCAGCGCGATTATCAGCACGGTGCTGATTTTCAGAATGTACTTGTTATATCG
>CAVGKI010000186.1:0-3267 GCA_963629655.1 Butyricicoccaceae bacterium
ATTTTCGCTGAAATCGCGCCGACCCATACCGTGACCCAAATGCGGATATCAGCGGATAGGACGGGAAAGGATTCGACGGGGTATTTGCGGGCAAAACTGTGGTGGTAGGAAAAATTTTCTCAGGGAAACAGAATTGCAGAGCGGTCTATACCGCTCTGCATCTTTCTGCGTTTCATCTCACGGCATTCGCAAGCAGTCCGCCCATCGTCTCGGCGGCTTTGGTCTGCGCAAGCGTTGTGACGTGGGTGTATGTGTCGAGCGTGAAGCCGGCAGAGTAGTGGCCGAGCATCCCGGAGACTGTTTTGATGTCCACTCCGTTCTGCAAAGCCAGGGTTGCAAATGTGTGACGAAGATCGTGGAAGCGAAGCCTCGGCAGCCCCGCACGGTCAAGCACACGGTGCAGCATATTCAGTACGCTGTCCGGTGAGATCGGTCCGCCTGTCTCGGAGCTGAACACATATTCGCTTCTGCCGTTGTCATCGACTTTCTTTTGCTTCAGCATAGCTGCCACGTCCTGTGTTATTGCTACACAGCGATAGGCGTTCTTGGTTTTCAATGGAGCCTCGACTACATTCCCATCTATCCTTGCCACCTGTCGGCGGATGCGGATGAGGTTATCTTTGAAATCTATGTCTCCCCATTTCAACCCGAGGAGTTCACCGCGGCGCAACCCAGTCGCAAGCTCCGTGTAGTACATTTCGTACACGCCTGACCGCCGTGCTTCTGCGAGGAATGCCGCGAGCTGATCCTGCGTCAGCGTGTTCATCTCATGGTGTTCGACTTTGGGAAGCGCGCACTTGTTCGTTGGATTTACAGAGATGAGCTTCTGCTCAATTGCTATGTCCATTGCCGACGAGATGATCTGATTCAGATTGCGTACCGTTTTTGCACTCAACCCCTTGGGCTGCTTCTTCGCCTCAATGCGCTCGACGCGCCCCGTTTTCATAAGCTTCTTGTATAGCATCTGCAAGTCCAGCGTAGTCAACTTATTTAACGGTATGCTGCCGATGTGCGGCTTGATGTGGTGCTCAATGTATCCCTTGTATGTCTGGTGTGATGACGGCCGAACCTTGATCGCGGCATAGTTCTCAAACCACGCGTCCATCCACTCGCCGACAGTGTACTGTGCGGATTTGTATACGTCGATTTTCTCACACTCCGCCAATGCGATTTTGAGTTTTTCCTTGACCTCGGTCTGAGTCTTGCCGAGGACGTTTTTGTATATAGGCTTGCCGGTCGTAGAATTTCTCCCGGCGGTGTATCGTCCTTCCCAGCGACCGTCGCCGCGCTTACGGATACTACCCTCGCCGTTTGCTCTTTTCTTTGCCATGTTTTCATCCCCTTTCGCAGCAAACACAAATACCACAAGTTCTCCGAAATAGCCAGAGAAACTTTCAGAAAAATAAGCACATCAATGCCTGCCGAATAAAAGCAGTACATTGATGTGCTTTTTGCTATTGCAGTTCACTCATGGTCCAGCCATCGTCTTGAGATTGAACCATGGCCATTTCGTATGCCGGACGCAGTATCAAGTCATAGCGCGCGGAGACATACCCCTCGTAGAAATCCCTTTGCAGCTCAGTAATATAAGGCACCGACTCTATGAACTCGGTTATCTGCGCAACATCTATTCTCTCATATATATGCTTGACCGCAGAAATGCAATCCGCATTATCCGTACTTGTAAGGAAGTCATAGTAGTTTATCTTCTTGTCTTGCTGCCTGATTGCAGAGGCAGGGAAGGTATATATTCTTGCGTTCAGTTCACGCTCATTACTCAGAACAGCTCTCATTATCTCTTCATCTGCCTGAGGGAGAAGGCAACTGCCGCAGTCGAAGACCGGCGCAATGCTGCTGCGTCTTGCGGCCGGATCATATAGAAATCCCCAGTTCCCATTGTGCCTGTCGAAATTGCCGAGCAGTGCATCCACGACGAACATGTTCCAGAAATGATCTGTCAGAATAAGCGGGTCGACAAACGTCTGCTTTTCTATCGTGTCAAGAATATCGTCGAGCTCTGTTCCGGTTCCGTTCGTCTCAGAATCAAGGACTGTATTTTTAATTGAGCAGAAATCAAATAGCTGTTCACCATTGGCGGTGAAGTCCTGGCATGCACAAACTACTTTCTCTTTGCCTTCGATTGAAAAAGTTCCGAGCATGGTTTTCTGAGCTTCCACGCCAAGCATATTGAATATGCTGCTCGCAATGTGTTCACTTAGACAACTGTTCGTGTACGACAGTGCCGTTCGCTTATCCTTTCCCGAGGACGGGAACTTCAGCATATAAAGTTTATCTTCGTATTCTATACAAATCTTTTTCCCGTTTGCGCCGCTGTAAGCCTTTCCAGGGACACGCGGACAATCGGTAAAATCTATTCTTTTGTTCATATACTACCTCCGTTCCACAAAAACTTTTGGCGCAGATACTCTGCATGCTCATGCGTTATTGCTCCGTCATTTATTTCGGCAATATTTATGCTGCCGTAAAGCTCACCCCACAGGCAGTCCATGAGCGATGAACCGTTTTTCAGCCCGTCCTTGTATGCGTTCAGGTCATGCTGCAAATACGCCGGAAGCCCATACTCGAAAGACTGTTCGCGCGCTGTCGCACGGATTCCGTTCTCCGTCAACAGCTCCATTGGCACATTGAGTGTCTTTGCAAGCTTATATACTGTCTCGGCAGAGCATTTTTCGAGTTTGGTTTTCCCAATGCATATATCATTGAGCGTTGTGTGCGGGACTCCGGACTGAACAGCCAGCCGGTATCTGGTCATGTTTCGTTTTTTCAGCAGGTCATCAATAATCATTTTCATCACCCTTGATATTATATCGGCACGCCGAAATAATATCAAGGGGATTCTGCTGGAATGAGCTTTTTCTTTGTTTATTGCGACGCAAATTTTAAGCACCCGTGTTTGTGTTTATCCAGTCTATAAATTTTTCTTTCGGTACGACGATACGGGAGCCGATACGTAGCGCTGGGAATCCATCACTGCGCACGAGTTCATACGCACCTGCGCGGGATATACCGAGGACGGATGCAACATCCGGTACGGACAGCATCAGAGGCAGGTCGTTGTAATTTGTATATTTTGTTTTGTTCAAATGAGCTCCTCCTAATATGACTGTGAGGGATAATTTGCAGGCTCCTCATGGTCGTCCTCGCGATGACCAAGCGCGATCTTCCACTCCTGCAATTCTTTCCGGCGCTTTCTGTCAAGCTGCAAGCCACGGTAACCGGAAGAGCCGACGTTATCCCGAAAGATAT
>CAVGKI010000187.1:0-3225 GCA_963629655.1 Butyricicoccaceae bacterium
CGCAAGTATGACCGCAATTACCAATTTCTTTCCTTTCATGTTTTTCTCCTTTCTTAAAAAATTTTTTCGGCATGCCGTGTATTTTTTTCGGCTCTGCCTATATTATCCCCGAGGAAAGACGGGGGTAATACCATATTAAATAAAAGGGTATCGTTTATGTGTGTGAAACACATAAACGGAAACGGCGCGCCGTTTCCTGCGTTTTTCTTTTCAGTTATAATATACCACCGGCATATCCATATGTCAATATGAGTATGGCGATTATTTTAGGGCATAGTGCAAAAAAGCAGCGCCCACGACTGTCCCGTGGGCGCTGCTTTTCCGGTCATACGTGCTTGCTTTTTGTCGTATGCCGTGGTATTATAATTTTCGGAAGGCGTTGTCCAAAACAACGGAAGGCATAGGCGCGTTCGCGCGCCTATATCACACCGGCGATAGTCAGCCCCCTTACATACGGGGGCAGCTTCTTGCCCCTCATAATCGAAAGGGGGGCTGCTCATGAGCACGCTTGAAGTCATTGCACTTCTGTCGTTGATCATCAGCATCTGTAATCTGTTTGTTCAGATTATCGGACTAATAAGGAAGTAATCGCCGTCCCCTAACAAAGCTCGGCGATTACTTCAAAGACCTTATAGGGGGCTGACCGTCTAACGACAGCGCCTTCTTTTACGCCTTTATTATAACTCCCCCGCCGCGCGTTGTCAATCCCGGTGCGTAAAAATTTGCGTCATGCAAGGCGGTGTCCGCAGAGCATAATGGACATATTATTCTCACTCTATCCCCGTTACGGTATAGTCCCTGGCTTCGACGGCGGCTTTGAGGGCGCTGTCCTCCACCGGGGCGGAGAGCGTGACAACGGCAGTGCCGGTCACGTGGCTGACCTGCGTCTCGGCAACGCCGGGGACAGCCTCCAGCGCCTTTTTCACGGTTGCCTCGCAGTGCGGGCACATCATTCCGGTGATTTTCATTGTCTTTTTCATGCTTTTAGTCTCCTTATATTCTTTCATTTTGGTCTTGCGCTTATGGTCACGGCTCGCGTCGTAGAGCTTGAAGAGATTGAGCCGCAGGGCGTTTGTCACGACGCAGAAGCTTGACAGGCTCATCGCCGCCGCGCCGAGCATGGGGTTGAGCGTCAGCCCCAGCGACACGAATGCGCCCGCCGCAACGGGTATGCCGATGCTGTTGTAGAAAAACGCCCAGAAGAGGTTTTCGCGGATGTTGCGCAGTGTGGCGCGGCTGAGGCGTATCGCCGCAGGGACATCGCTCAATCGACTCTTCATCAGCACCACGTCCGCCGCGTCTATCGCAACGTCCGTACCCGCGCCGATGGCAATGCCGACATTCGCGCGCGTGAGCGCCGGAGCATCGTTTATCCCGTCGCCGACCATGGCGACCTTGCCCTGCTGCATCAGGTGGCGTATCACGCTCTCCTTCCCGTCGGGCAGAACCCCGGCAATGACCTCATCCACACCCGCCTGTGCGCCGACCGCCTTTGCCGTGCGCTCATTGTCGCCCGTGAGCATTACAACGCGGATACCCATATTTTGTAGCTCCCGCACAGCCTGCGGGCTGTCGGGCTTTATTACGTCCGCCACGGCGATAATACCGAGCAGCCTTCCGTCATACGCAAACCACAGCGGGGTCTTGCCCTGCTCCGCAAGCGTCTGCGCCCTGTCGCGCATTGCCGGAATAACCTCGACGCGCGCCGAAACGAACGCATCATTGCCGCCGCAGAGCGGCTTGCCGTCCAGCACGGCTTCCAGCCCGTTGCCGGGCAGTGCCTTGAAGTCCGTGACCTCGCGCGCGGCACTCCCCTGCTGCTCGGCATATTGCAGCACGGCGCGCGCAAGCGGGTGCTCGCTCTTCCTTTCAAGGGCATAGGCGAGCGTCAAAAGCTCGTCCGCGTCTACGTCGGGTGTCGGGACAACGTCCGTCACGCGCGGTTCGCCGGCGGTTATCGTGCCGGTCTTGTCGAGGGCAATGATTTCAATGCGCCCTGCCTCTTCAAGCGATGCCGCAGTTTTGAAGAGTATGCCGTTTTTCGCGCCCAGTCCGCTGCCGACCATGATGGCGACCGGCGTTGCCAGCCCCAGCGCGCACGGGCAGGAAATGACGAGCACGGATATGCCGCGCGCAAGTGCAAAGCCCACGCCCCGCCCAAGAATGAGCCACACAACGGTCGTCACGGCGGCAATGGCAATGACCGTGGGGACGAACACGCCGGAGACCTTGTCCGCAATCTTCGCGATCGGCGCTTTCGTCGCCGACGCGTCGCTGACCATTCGGATTATCTGCGAGAGCGTCGTGTCCTCGCCGACGCGCGACGCGCGGCACTTTAAGAAGCCGGACTGATTGACCGTCGCGGCGGAGACGGTGTCGCCCGGCGCTTTGTCCGCCGGTATGCTCTCCCCTGTCAGCGCCGCCTCGTTCACGGCGCTTTCGCCCTCTGTCACAACGCCGTCCACGGGAATGCTCTCACCCGGACGGACGAGGAAAACATCATCCCGCTGCACCTGCTCAATGGGCACGGCCTGCTCCGTGCCGCCGCGCAGCACGTTCGCCGTCTTGGGCGCAAGCTTCATCAAGCCCTTGAGCGCGTCCGTCGTTTTGCCCTTGGAGCGCGCCTCCAGCATCTTGCCGACGGTGATGAGCGTGAGTATCATTGCGGCGGACTCAAAATAAAGGTCCATCATATAGGTCATTACGCCGTCAGTGTCGCCCTTGACCTGCGCGTCGGTCATGGCGAAGAGCGCATATGTGCTGTACACGAATGCCGCGCTCGCGCCGAGGGCGACAAGCGTGTCCATATTCGGTGCACGGTGCCAAAGGCTCTTGAACCCGCTGATGAAAAAGCGCTGGTTGATGACCATGATGATGACCGTCAGCAGAAGCTGTGTCAGCCCCATTGCGATATGATTCCCGTCATAAAACGACGGCAGCCGCCAGCCCCACATCATGTGCCCCATTGAGAAGTACATAAGCACGGCAAGAAAGCCCAGCGACCAGATGAGCCGACGCTTCAGCTTCGGCGTTTCGTGATCCTCCAGCTGTGCCTCCGCCTCGGCTGCCGACGGCGCGACGCTTCCCGCGCCCTTGAGCGACGCGCCGTAGCCCGCATTTTTGACCGCGGATATTACCGCGTCCGGCGCGGCAGTGCCCTCAACGCCCATTGAGTTTGTCAGCAGGCTCACGGAGCACGCCGTGACCCCCTCGACCTTTGACACC
>CAVGKI010000188.1:0-3208 GCA_963629655.1 Butyricicoccaceae bacterium
GCCACGGAATGTAACACGTTTCTACTACATAAAAGGGAGGGGTTATTTTGTTAACATTCATTATCGGTCTAGTTATTCTGTTCGTAGGCGCATATTTTTACAGCGGGTTCTGTGAAAAGGTCTTCGGACCTGATGACCGCAAAACGCCGGCATACACCAAGCAGGACGGCGTTGACTACGTCCCCATGAAGGGCTGGAAAAACAGCCTCATCAATCTTCTGAACATTGCCGGCACAGGTCCTATCCTCGGACCTATCCAGGGCATACTGTTCGGACCCATCGCGTTCATCACCATCCCCATCGGCAACATCATCGGCGGCGCAATGCATGACTATTTCTCCGGCATGATCTGCCTGCGCGACGGCGGCACGCAGATGCCCGACATGATCAAGAAGTACACCAACAAGGGTGTGTATGTCGTATACAACATCTTTGTGTGCGTTCTGCTTCTGCTCGTGGGCGCGGTGTTCATCTACACCCCGGGCGACATCGCCGCAAAGCAGGTGTTCGGCTTCTCCGGCGAGGCGACCGCAGTGTCCACATGGGTCATCTACGGCGTTATCTTCCTCTACTACCTCTGCGCGACCGTGTTCCCCATCGATGCCATCATCGGACGCATCTACCCCGTCTTCGGCGCGATTCTTCTCTTCTCCGCCGTCGGCGTGTTCATCGGCATCTTCGCCAAGGGCTATCCCCTTGTTGAGCTGTGGGACAGCGTGTGGATGTACAACGGCGTGTTCAACTACAGCGAGTACTTCGGCGGCAACCACTTCATCCCCGTGTTCTTCGTCACCGTCGCCTGCGGCATTCTCTCCGGCTTCCACTCCACGCAGACCGCCATCATCTCCCGCACGATGAAGAGCGAGCGCGAGGGGCGCACCACGTTCTACTACATGATGGTGCTTGAGGGCTTCATCGCCATGGTCTGGGCTGCCGGCGCAATGGGCGCTTACAACCTCGGTCTTCAGGAGGCGAACGCCTCTCTCGCAACCGGCACGGTCGGCATCGTCTGCAAGGACATTCTCGGCAATGTCGGCGGCATCATCGCCCTGCTCGGCGTTATCGTGCTGCCCATCACCTCCGGCGATACCGCGCTGCGTGCCCTGCGTCTGACCGTTTCCGATTCTCTGCACATCGACCAGAGCACCAACGGCAAGCGCATGGGTCTTTCCGCCATCATCTTCGCCCTCGTCGCGGGTATCCTCGTCTGGGCAAAGTTCGATTCCAACGGCTTCAACACCCTGTGGCGTTACTTCGCATGGTCCAACCAGACCCTCGCCCTGTTCGCTCTCGCGTGCATTGCCATCTGGCTCTACCGCAACGGCAAGGGCAAGTATGCCTGGGTTCCGATGATCCCCGGCGTGTTCTATGCTTTCGTCACCTGCACGTTCATCATGAATGCGAAGATAGGCTTCAATATGCCTTGGAACGTCGCCTATATCATCGGCGCAGTGTTCGCCGCGGCTTATCTGATCGTCGTCCTCCGCTTCGGCAAAAAGACTGCCGGTCAGGAGCTGAAGGCATAAGCCAAAATTACATAGCAATAAAAGCATTAAAAAAGCGTGCCGCGTTTCGCGGCACGTTTTTTGATTGAGCTTGGGATTATTATTCGTACCAGCCCTCGGTGCTCTCGTCAGGCGCGGCGGAGGATTTTTCGATTTCCACATAGAACGCCGACCGCACAAGCCCAAGAAACAGCGGCATGAACACTGACGACACGATGCTCACGAGCAAAGCCAGCAGGGCGAAAAGCCAGCCCAGATACGGGATTGCGGAGAGGAGCGAGAAGAGGAGCGCCGCCACGGTGACCGCAAGCCACACCAGCACGTCCGCCCAGAACATCTTGCCCTTGAAGCCCATGGTGCGCTCGGCAGAGAGCTTGCAGGCATCCGTCACCTTTACGTCAGGCTCGCGCATGAGTATGTAGGGCGTGAGGCGGTAGGAATATATCTTGATGATGCCGAAAACTATGCCCACAATGGGGATGAGCGACCACAGCAGCACCCACAGCGCTGCCCACGCCATGCCGCCCAGCACGCGCCCAAGCGTGTGCCAGTCGCGAAAGCAGTCAAAAAGCTGCACCGCGTGAACCTCCTGCCCAAGAAAGCCGTTGAGGTAAATGAGCGTCATGGATGTTTCCAGCAGCAGATTTATCGCCAGCGCCACGCCCGGCACAACGCCGAACAGCACATACGCCACCGACGCGAGGAAGATGTTGAGCAGCGAGATGCCCCACAGGCGAAACGGCTTTGCCGCCAGCACCGCCAACGAGCGTTTATAAATTGATGTTATCATTTTCTTTGCCTCCTGATATTTTTCTATGTATACATACGCGCGCCGCGCGCGTTTGTTACATGGCCGTCATATGCGCATCGCATCATGCGATTAAGGAAAATTTTCCGTACCCGCGTGATTTTTCTCTTGAAATATGAGCGCGGGTGTGCTATACTATCGCTGTTAATTCGGCGGAGCGGGTTGCTTTGCCGCCATATTGTCCGCAGGGTTGGTATATCGGTATTACTCCAGCTTCCCAAGCTGGCTAGGCGGGTTCGACTCCCGTACCCTGCTCCACCTCTTGAGGAATCCCGCAGTCGTTGCAACTGCGGGATTCTTTTGTGTTCTATACCGGCATCACTCCGCCTTGGGACCGGCGTTGGTGATGTTTGCGGGCATATCGGGGTACTTCTTGGCGAAGTTCTCCTGGAATTTCTTTGCCAGCGCCTTTGCGGAGGTCTCATACTTTGCCTTGTCCGTCCAGACGTTGCGGGGGTTGAGTATCTCCGAGGGGACGTTGGGGCAGGACTTGGGGATGTTGAGGTTGAAGATGGGGTCAAGCTCATACTCGACATCGTTCAGCTCGCCGGCGAGGGCGGCGGTGACCATGGCGCGGGTGTACTTGAGCTTCATTCTCGGCACGGTGCCGGCAGCGCCGCCGCACCAGCCGGTGTTCACGAGGAACACGTTCGCGCCCGTCTCCTTGAGCTTCTCGCCGAGCATCTGCGCGTACACGGAGGCGTTGAGCGGGAAGAACGGCGCGCCGAAGAGCGTGGAGAACGTGGTGACAGGCTCAGTTATGCCGCGCTCCGTACCGGCGAGCTTGGAGGTGTAGCCGGAGACGAAGTGGTACATGGCGCTGTCATTGTCGAGCTTGGAGATCGGGGGGATAACGCCGAAGGCGTCAGCCGTGAGGAACACAACGGTCTTGGGC
>CAVGKI010000189.1:0-3174 GCA_963629655.1 Butyricicoccaceae bacterium
CGTTTTGCCGAACAGGAACGGCACAAGCCCGATCTCGCGTATTGCGGGAATGCCGGAGACGACAAGATACACCGTTATCAGCAGCACGCACCCCACCGTCACCAGCCCCAGCACGGCGAACAGCGCGTGTATTAAATTTTCCATGACCCGCGCTTTGTTTTTCATGCGTTTCACCCTATTATTTGCGCCGGAACAGGACGGCTCGCGCCGCCCTATTCCGCTGTTATGAATTATATCAGCCGTTGACCGCCACCGCGCCTGCCGCGCCGATGATGGACGCCGCGTCAGCGGAGAGGGCGTAGTCGAAGAATGCCTGTGCCGCAGCGGAGAGCTCCGTGCCGGTCTTTGTCACGAGGACGAACGGGCGCTGCACGACGTAGCTGCCGTCCTTGACGGTCTCCTCGCTCGGCGCAATGCCGCCGACGGTGAGCGCCTTGACGCTGTCCTTGAGAGAGGCGAGAGAGGCGTAGCCTATCGCGTCGGGGTTGTTGGCAACGGTGGTGATAACATCGCCGGTGGAGGTCAGCTCCTGACGGTATTTGCAGCTGTCCTTCGTGCCGGTGATGGACTCAAAGCCGTCTCTCGTGCCGCTGCCCGCCTCACGTCCGATGAGGACGATCTCCGCGTCGTTGCCGCCGACATCCTTCCAGTTGGTGATCTCGCCGGTGTATATCCTGGCAATGGTGTCAAGGTCAAGGTCGGCAACGGGGTTGGCGGGGTTGACGATGACGGCGATGCCGTCGAGCGCGAGCACAGTCTCCTCAAGTCCGCCAGACTTCTCCTCGTCCTTGAGCGCGCGGCTGGAAAGCCCTATGTCGCAGCGCCCCTCGCTCACGGCGGTGATGCCGGAGCCGGAGCCTGTGGGGTTATACGTAAAGGTCACCTTGGGGTTTGCCTCCATGAACGCCTCGCCCAACGCGCCGATGACCTTTTCCATCGAGGTCGAGCCGTCCGTGGCGACCGTGCCGCTCAGCTCTGCGGGGGCTTCCGCGGCTGCGGCGGTATCTGCCGCCGGGGCTTCGGTCGCGGCGGGTGCGGCGGAAGTGCCGCAGGCGGTGAACAGCGCCAGCGCAAGAACAAGCGCCAATACTATGCTGATGGTCTTTTTCATTTTCGTTTTTACTCCTTTTTTAATTGACTGTCTTTCGTTTCCGGGTTTCTCTCACCCATGATCGGCTTCTCTTTCCCGACCACGCCCTTAGTTTACCCGCCTTGTGTAAAAAGAAAAATCCCCGCAGTGTAAAATCGGGGTAAAACTATACAAAATTGCGCCGCGCTTTAGCGCCTAAAATCGCTAATACGCTGCGGTAAATTTTACGGGTATGAAATTCTGTGGCTTTTTTGCGCATTATTGCTGAATGGCGGAATTTTTTGTGCAAATTTACTGCACATACCCTATTGACAAATGAATTTCGCTGTGGTATATTCTCGCCATACTCAGAAAGGAGAGACGATAACGATGAAGCTTGTCCGCCGCATTGCGAATTGGTTTTATTATTACTATTACTTTTATTATCGTAAAGTAATGGCGATTTGTGATGCACATAATCGGAGCTTTGCTTGATCGGTGTTGTCGGCTTCCCTTTTGGGTCGTCTGAGCCGTGATTAGAGTTTTGCCGTGTGGACCACAAGTCCGCACGGTTTTTCTTTTAGTAACCACTGAGCAAAGCGCCGTCAGTGTCTGAACGGCAAATATTTCGTCTGACTTCATGAAATTTTCTTGAAATACACAAAGTATTCCTGCGAAAATTTCATCTCGCCAGCCAAAATATTTTCTCGTTCATACATCTGCCGTCATTTACTCAGTGCTTACTTAGATATTTCTCCTATTCACGGATACACAATATTTATGAAAAGGAAACTATGGAGGAAACAAAAAATGAAGAAGAAAAATTTACTCTCCGCTGTTTTGACAGTTGTTCTGGCGCTGGCTATGTGTCTGAGCCTCGCCGCCTGCGGCAGCACCGCCGCCCCCGCTGCGACCGAAGCGCCCGCCGCAGACGCCTCCCCTGCCGAGGCTGAGCCTACCGCCGCTGAGGACACCGCCGCGGACAGCGACAAGGTCTTCACCGTCGGCATCTGCCAGCTTGTGCAGCATGACGCGCTCGACGCGGCGACGCAGGGCTTCATGGACACGCTGACGGAGAAGTTCGGCGACAAGGTCGTGTTTGACGTGCAGAACGCCGCCGGCGACAGCGCCGCGTGCAGCACCATCGTCAACTCCTTTGTCTCCAAGAACGTTGACCTCATCCTCGCCAACGCCACCCCGGCGCTTGCCGCCGCTTACAACGCGACCTCCGACATTCCCATTCTCGGCACTGCCGTCACCGAGTACGGCGTTGCCCTCGGCATTGACGACTTCTCCGGCACTGTCGGCGGCAACGTCTCCGGCACGTCCGACCTTGCCCCGCTCGATGAGCAGGCGGACATGATACTCGAGCTCTTCCCCGAGGCTAAGACCGTCGGTCTGCTCTACTGCTCTGCCGAGCCGAACTCCGAATACCAGGTTCAGGTCGTTGAGGAGGCGCTGACCGCAAAGGGCATCACCTGCACGCGCTACTCCTTCGCCGACTCCAACGATGTCGCCTCCGTGACCACCAAGGCCGCCGCCGACTCCGACGTTATCTACATCCCCACCGATAACACCGCCGCCTCCTGCACCGAGACTATCGGCAACATCGTCCTCAACGCAAAGACCCCCGTCATCGCCGGTGAAGCCGGTATCTGCAAGGGCTGCGGCGTGGCAACGCTGTCCATAAGCTACTACAACCTCGGCGCGACCACCGGCGAGATGGCGGCAAAGATACTCACCGGCGAGGCGGACATCTCCACCATGCCCATCGAGTACGACACCAACCCCGTCAAGCAGTACAACCCCACCGTCTGCGAGGAGCTTGGCATCACCATTCCCGAGGGCTACGAGGCTCTGAGCTGAGGCTCATACTATAAAAATATAAAGAATAACGAGAAAGATTAAAGGTCAGGTGTGAAATATGCTTATTGATTTGCTCGGCGCATTGCCCGGCGCAGTCGCGCAAGGTTTTATATGGGGCGTTATGGCGGTCGGCGTGTATATTACTTATAAAATACTCGATATTGCGGATCTTACCGTTGACGGGACGATCTGCACGGGCGCTGCCGTGTGCACTATGCTCATGCTCGCGGGTGTGAATC
>CAVGKI010000190.1:0-1518 GCA_963629655.1 Butyricicoccaceae bacterium
CGTATATCGCGTGCATGGCCGGGGGGATATACCTTGCGCTGCTTGACGGGATAATCCGCCATAAAGTCTCCGGCGACGGCGCGGTGTATACCATAATGGGTCTTGCCTATCCCAGCTTTCTCTTCGGTCTGCTCATGATGATAAGCATCAGCCCGAGCTGGCTGGAGGTACTCGTGCTGGCCTGCCTCTCCACGTGGGTGTGCGACAGCTTTGCCCTCTTCGGCGGCAAGCGCTTCGGCAAGCACCATGTCGCCCCCGATGTCAGTCCGAACAAAACCGTGGAGGGCTGCGTGTGCGGCTTTATCTCCTCGCTCGTCACGGGTGTTGCCATCTACCTTATCCCTGCGCTCTGCCCCGGCATCCCGCTGTGGCTGTGCGTGCTGACCTGCGCCGTCGCCTCGACGATGGGACAGATCGGCGATTTGGCGGAGTCGCTCATCAAGCGCATGATAGGCGTAAAGGACTTCTCCAACCTTATCCCCGGTCACGGCGGAATGTTCGACCGCGCGGACAGCCTGCTCTTCTCCATCCCCACGGCGTATATCTGCCTGTTTATTTTCGGTTTTACTACCCTTTCAAGGTAAACCATCTCTGCACGGCATAGGAAAGGAGAAAAAATGACCACTGCATCAACACCGCTGGATAAATCCGCAATGCTTATAATTAACCCCGTTTCCGGGAAAAAGCTCGTACTGCGCTATATTCCCGACATTATCCGCAAGCTGATGGATGCGGGCTATATCGTCAGCACGTTCATCACCTCCCGCCGCGGCGAGGCGACGGAATTTGTGCAGCGCTACGGCGCATGGCAGCAGCTTATCTGCTGCACCGGCGGCGACGGGACGCTCAACGAGGTGCTCACAGGGCTCGCGCGGGAAAATCTCGACGTGCCGCTGGGGTACATTCCCTGCGGCAGCACCAATGATTTTGCAAACTCCCACAAGCTCAGCACCGACATTCCCACGGCGGCGGCGCGCATTGCGGAGGGCAGACATCAGCGGTATGACATCGGGCGCTTCGGCGGGCATTTCTTCTCCTATGTTGCGGCGTTCGGCGCGTTCTCGTGGCTGTCGTACACGACGGATCAGAAGATGAAAAACGCGCTGGGGCACACGGCGTATATCCTCGACGCGATAAAGGATGTTTACAAGATAAAGCCGGAGCATGTGCGCATTACGGCGAACGGCGTGACCTATGAGGACGATTATATTTTCGGCGCGGTGTGCAACTCCACCTCTGTCGCCGGGGCGATAGAGCTGCCCGCCGGCCTTGTTGACACGGCGGACGGGCTTTTTGAGGTCCTCCTTGTGAAGATGCCGGAGACGATATTCGATCTCAACTCCATCATCACCGCCATACTCAATCAGGACTACACAAACCCGTTTATCACATTCTTTCAGGCGGCGTCCATCGACATTGACAACGCGCCGGATCTCTACTGGGCGCTCGACGGCGAGTGCTCGGGCGGGTATGAGCATATCCATATCGAGCCGATGCGCTCGTTCCTCGACCTCCAAG
>CAVGKI010000190.1:1528-3148 GCA_963629655.1 Butyricicoccaceae bacterium
TCTGACAGCTCTTTGCTTTTACAATAATTCAAACAAGCCCTAAAAAGCTTCTTATCGGATAATAGTTTTGCCTATCATTTCATCGCGATGACCTCGCCGTTCTCGTCGTAGAGCCGGATGCCGGCTTTCTCCTCTTTCGTGCGCCCAAGACCGAACTGAATAGCAGCCAGCGCCACAATCGCCAGCAGGAAGCAATAATAATTGGAGGCAATGACGGAGAAAGGCGACATGCCCGTCAGAGAAACGCACAGCAGTATCTGCCCGCCGTGGGGAACGATCCCCTGCACAACGCAGGAGAATATATCCAAGATGGAAGCCACGCGCTTGGGGGCTACGTTGTGCTCCGCCACGACATTGCGCACCAGAGGAGCAGCCATCATGATGGCAAGGGTGTTGTTGGCAATGGCGGCATCAAACACGGAGACCATGCCGGCGGTCATGTACTCCGCACCCCGGCGGGACTTGACGTTGGCGTGCATTTTCGTCACCAGCCAGTCAATAGCGCCCAGCTCCTCCGCAATGCCGCCGACACCGCGCAGCAGCAGCGCGAGCAGGCATATCTCATACATGCCGCTCATGCCGCTCCCCATAGCCTGCGCGAAGCCGGGGATGTCGAAAGAATTTGTCGCAAAGCCGATAACGGCAGCCACGCCGATGCCGGACAGCAGCAGGACGAACACATTGCACCCGGTGAGCGCGAACAGCAGAATGAAGAGATAGGGAACGACCTTTATGAACTCATAGGAGAAATCGCCCGTCAGCTCGGCGGAGCTGCCGACCAGCGAGTAGAGCACCATGGTTATCACCGCGGCAACGGCGGCAATGGCACCGTTCATCTTGAACTTGTCCCGCATATCGCAGCCGCAGCCGCGGGTGGCGGCAATGGTGGTGTCGGAAATCATGGACAGGTTGTCGCCGAACATGGCGCCGCCCAGAACGGTGCCGATTGCCAGCGCCTGATTCAAATTCGCGCTCTCTGCGACAGCCACGGCGACGGGACCGACGGCGGAGATAGTGCCCATGGATGTACCCATGGCGGTTGCCATAAAGGCGGAAATCAGAAACAGCCCCGCGAACAAAAACTGCGTGGGTATCAGGCTCAAGCCCAGATTCGCGCTCGCCTGCACGCCGCCCATAGCCTTTGCCACGCCGGAGAAAGCGCCAGCCAGCAGGTAAACGATGAGCATTATCATGGTGCCCTGATCGCTCATGCCCTTGCAGAAGGTGTCCATGCGGAACTCCAGGCTGCGCTCCTTGCCGCCCATGCACATACATACCAGCAGCGCGCCTATAAGAGCCACCAGGCGGGGGATTTGCTTAAAGGAACTGTCGCCGTACCCCAGCGCCGTGAAGATAAGCCCGCCGCCGAGATAGATTGCCAAGAATGTGAACAGGGGGAAAAAGCCTTTCCAGCCGTAATTTTTCTTATGCTCCATGATGCGTTTCCTCTCTTTTTATACTATTAAATATTAGACCTGTTCGATAACCTCTGCGTGGTAGAAAAATACACAAATAAATGGTATACTTGAGTGGGGAGAGAAAGAATGGATAATGTAAAGCGAATAGCGAAACTCAAGGAAAAAGAATACCAGAGGATATTTGGAGTAAAAAAAGCCATTT
>CAVGKI010000191.1:0-3146 GCA_963629655.1 Butyricicoccaceae bacterium
GTTAATAATCTTTCGGTATTGCCTGCTCAGCCGCAGAATTTGGCTATTGCGGCATCGATGTCCGCCGCGCAGGCGGCGGCGATTGGGGCATCCCCGCTTTGCAGCGGGTAGAGCGGCGGTCTTACGCCGCCGATGTCCGGCGCACCGCGTAGGCGGAGAATCTCCTTTATCATGGCGTACATATTCCCCTGCCCGGAGCACATCTTATAGATGA
Source organism: Butyricicoccaceae bacterium (assembly GCA_963629655.1). Lineage (GTDB taxonomy): Bacteria > Bacillota > Clostridia > Oscillospirales > Oscillospiraceae > Limivicinus. The sequence goes on from CAVGKI010000191.1 coordinate 215, forward strand.
TGTGGCAGCAGGCATCCTGAACGGCGCGGGCGGAGGCGATGTCGCCGCCACGCTCAAGCGCGTATATGCGCTCGTAAAGCTCCGGCATGGCGGCATACGTGCCGCCAATGCCGCCGACAGCGCCCGCCGCAAGCCCGGAGAGAAGCTGCTCGTCCGGCCCGTTGAACACTATTGCGCCCTCGTCGCGCCACATCTCAATGTCCTGTATCGGCATGGAGGAGTTCTTCACGCCGATAACGTTCGGAACGGCGAGCATCGAACGCAGAAGCGAGCTGTTCAGCCCCGTCCCGGCAAGCTGCGGAATGTTGTAGATGATGAAATCCGTGTTCGGCGCGGCGGAGGCAATATCGCTCCAATACTTTGCGATGGCACGGTCAGGCAGGTGGAAGTATATCGGCGGAATGGCGGCGATGCAGTCCGCGCCGACACTCTCGGCATGGGCGGCAAGCGCCATGCTGTCGCGCGTGTTGTTGCATGCGACGTGCGCGATGATCGTGATGCGCCCGGCGGCCTGAGAAATGACCGCCTCCAGCACCGCCTTGCGCTCCGCCACCGACTGATATATGCACTCGCCCGACGAGCCGCCGACGTACACGCCGTTCACCTTTTTACCTATCAGATACTCGGTGAAGGCGCGCACACGCTCGGTCGAAACCTCGCCCGCGTCGTCATAGCAGGCGTAGAACGCCGGAAAAATGCCATGATATTTTGTCAGATCCTTTGCTTTCATTGCTGTGTTCTCCTTTTGCTCATCCTTTGACTGCGCCCATCGTGATCCCCTTGGTGAAATACTTCTGGAAGATGAGGAACACGATAATGATAGGCACGGAGGCAAACGCCGCGCCCGCCATGATAAGCCCGAAGTCCGTGGAGTTTTCCGCCTGCATCTTCGCAATGCCGAGGGAAATGGTCAGATTCTTCGTGCTGGACAGCATGATGAGCTGCATGAAATAATCGTTCCAAGAGTTAATGAATGTGAATATCGCCAGCGCGCCGACACCGGGCTTTATCATGGGAAAGACGATCTGGTTAAAAGTCTTGAGCTCGCCCGCGCCGTCTATTCTCGCCGCCTCCAATATCTCGCCGGGAATGCTCTCTGCAAACTGCTTTATCAGAAACACGCCGAACGGCCAGCCGACGATGGGGTAAATGACGGCGCTGAGCGTGTTATACAGCTTGAGCGAGGACATCTCGCGGATAAGCGGGATGAGAATGACCTGCTTTGGCAGCGCCATTGCGCAGACGATGAGCGTAAAGATGAGCGTTCGCCCGACGAAGCGCTTTTTCGCCAGCGCGTACCCTGCCAGCGCGGAGGTGACACAGGTGAGTATCATCGCCGCGACCGCCATCCACACGGTGTTGAGCAGCCAGCGGACAGCGCCGGGCACGGTGGGACCGACATAGAACGCCACGGGATTGCCGTCGTCGGAGAAGTACTGACTGAACGGGACATAGAACTCCCACAGCGGCGCTTTCAGCTTGCCCATGAGCTTTTCATAGTTGACCATGGAGAACTCGCTCGGCCACCACACGGGCGTGACGGAGTTGACTTCTTTCGCGGTCTTGAACGAGCCGGTGATGATCCAGTAGAGCGGGAAAGTGAACAGTATTGCGAGGATGATGATTATCACGAGCGTGATAATGCGGTTTGCCTTTGATTTGCCCTGCATACGTCCACCCCCCTTAGTCCGACTGCCCCAGCTTGAACTGGATGGCAGAGAGCACCGCGATTATTATCATGAGCACAACGCCCATTGCGTTGCCGTACCCGTAGCGGTAGAGCTTGAACGCGGTGTAGTAGATGTAATACATTATCGTGTCCGTGCTGTGCGCAGGCCCACCCGATGTAAGAAGCTGGATAAGCGCAAAGCACTGGAAGGAGTTGATGGTGGTGATGATGAGTATGTAGAGCGTGGTGGGCATGATCTGCGCCCATTTTATCTTCCAAAACACCTGACGGCGGTTCGCCCCGTCCACCTCCGCCGCCTCGACGAGCGTCTGGTCAACATTGCCCAGCGCGGAAACGTAGAGCACGATGGGCTGACCGACGGAGGTGGTGAAGAGGATAAGAATGATGCACCAGAGCGCAAAGCGCGCGTCGCCCAGCCAGTTGATGTTCTGGTCAATAACGCCGGTGCTTTTTAACAGGTAGTTGAGCACACCGTAGCGGTTGTTGTATATCCACTTCCACACGACGGTCACGGCGACGGAGCCGGTCACGACGGGCAGATAGAAGATGCAGCGAAACGCCGAGGTCAGCGCGGGCTTCATGTCATATATCGCCGTGGCAACCCACAGCGAGAACGCGCACACCGTGGGCACAGCGACAATGACGATGACAAGCGTGTTTTTCAGCGCGCCGAGGAAAATCTCGTCCTGAAAAAGCTCCCTATAATTATCCAGCCCTATAAAGACATCAACGGTGTTTTTGCCCATGTTGGAGTCGAAAAAGCTGGTGTATATGCACATGAACATGGGATACAGCACAAAGGTGACAAAGAAAAACAGGCTCGGCAGCAAAAACAGGTATCCCGCTGTTGTTTCCCGCCGCACGAGAGCACGGCTCATGCCGTTGTTGGATTTGAACATAGGGTCGTTTCCCCCTTTGCGGTCATTCGATAAATACTGTATTATCGGTTTTATTAACACACCCTCTCTGCGCAGAGGCACAGAGAGGGTGCGCGCCGTGATTCAATGAATATTAAATCCTATGGTCGATGTATAAATTATGCGTTGGCGGCAGCGTTTGCATTGGTGCAGAACGTTGCGACCTCGACGGCAACATCGCCGCCGTTGCCGATGCGCTGGAGCATATTCCACCACTCGGTGCGTGCGGTTGCCCAGCCCTTAGTGACCTGGTAGTAGTCGCCCAGGTAAGGCATGAGCTTGGTGTACTCGTTCATGATGGCGTTGTCCGCCCAGATGCCGGTGA
>CAVGKI010000192.1:0-3127 GCA_963629655.1 Butyricicoccaceae bacterium
ATCCGGGTGTAGCGCAGATGGTAGCGCGCTTGAATGGGGTTCAAGAGGCCGCTGGTTCAAATCCAGTCACTCGGACCAAAAATGACTGAAATTCAGGGAAATTCCTGAATTTCAGTCATTTTTTATTGCTATTTATTTTTCTGCATTTATCTCTGTTGCGCACATACGGCATATCAATAGCATTAAATCAATGCCCCTTGACAAGCGCCGCCTTTTGTCGGATAATTGGGTAGGCTATTTTGTACTATATATACCGCAAAGGAGACGATATATTATGAATTACAACGAAGTTCTCGCCGCCGCAAAGGAATGCGTCGGTCCGTACTGCAAGGTCTGTCCGGTGTGCAACGGGCGCGCCTGCGCGAACACCATGCCCGGTCCCGGCTGCAAGTTCCCCGGCAACGTTGCCGCGCGCAACTATGAAAAGTGGCAGGAGATATGCGTGAATATGGACACACTCTGCCCCAATTTTGCCGACCCCGATGTCTCTTTCGAGATGTTCGGACACACGTTCTCCGCGCCCATCTTTGCCGCACCCCTCGGCGCGCTGGATATGCACTACGGTCCGAAGTACAAGGATCAGCAGTATAACGCGCTTCTGATGAAAGCGGCGGCGGACTACGGCGTGATGGCGTTCACAGGCGACGGTGTCGACCCGGATATCATGAAGACCGCCGTGCGCGACAGCCGCGAGATCGCCGGCATGAGCGTGCCGACGATAAAGCCGTGGAACAAGGAAGCGGTGTTTGAAAAGCTGGACGCGGCAAACGACGCGGGCATTTTCGCCGCTGCGATGGACGTGGACGGCGCGGGTCTGCCTTTCCTGAAAAAGATGAACCCCAATGCCGGCAGCAAGACCGTCGATGAAATGCGAGAGATAATCGGCTATGCGAAAATGCCGTTCATCATCAAGGGCATCATGACCCCGGCAGGCGCGCTGAAGGCTGTCGAGGCGGGCGCAAAGGCGATAGTCGTGTCAAACCACGGCGGACGCGTGCAGGGCGGCGTTCCCTCCACGGCAGAGGTGCTCCCTGCCATCGCAGACGCGGTGAAAGGCAAGCTCACCATTATTGTTGACGGCGGTATACGCTCCGGCGTGGACGTGTTCCGCGCGCTTGGACTCGGCGCGGACGCAGTGCTCATCGGACGCCCCATCATCCCCGCAATATACGGCGGCGGCGCAGAGGGCTTCAAGCTCTACATGGACAAGATAGTGGGCGAGCTGAAATCCACGATGACCATGTGCGGCGCGGCAAGCCTCAAGGAGATAAATCGCGACAAGCTTTGGATAGAGAAGTAATTGAGAAATAAACAGCATACGCACAGCGCCGCTCCTACCGGAGCGGCGCTGCTGTTTTATCACGTGCTGTACTGTGAATATATGGGGTAGAACGTGTCGCGCGCGGCGATGGCGCGGTCGCGGGCAACGTTGGCAATGTCTCCTGGCTGCTCATACTTAAAGCACCACTCGCGTGCGGCGTTGTACGCATCGTCCGCAGTGTTGCCCAAGTCCATGAGATAGAAATCCAGCTCAAGATACTTCGTCTGTCCCAGCTCGTGCTGCATATAGCTGAGCTGTCCGGTGATGGTGGTATAATCATACCCGTTCGCCGTGCACCAGCTTGTCAGCGCTGTGCGCCGATCGCCCAGCCACTGGCACAGCCCATAGCTGCCGTCGGCACGGGCGGAGAGGCGGAATGACGATTCCTTATATATATTCGCCAGTATGCCGCATGCGACGGCAGTGCTGTAGCCCAGCTGATTCTTGCAGAAGTAATACACCATCTGCTCGGCAACGGGATAGACAAGATGGACAAGCACGCCATAGCTTGTGCAGCGCGCGCCGACATTCGACCAGTTGATGTCAAACGCCGCCTTGCCGCCGTCGCTGCGGCTGACAACGACGCGGAAATACGTCTCCGTCGCAGCGGTGACAATGCCGAAGTTGACCGCGCGCCCACTCTCGTCCAGCCAGAAAATGATGTCGCCCGCCTCCGCATTAAGCGTTCCGCCGAACGGGACGCATTCCGTCAGCGCACACTGACCGAAGCCGTTGACCTCAGTGAGATAGCGATACTGCATCTCGCAGTCGGGCAGAACGTCAAACATTCCGACATCGGTAAGCCCGCTCGCGTCAGCGCAGGTGAGCATGAAGTTGGTGTTGGCAGTGTCGTTGTATATGACCGCCTCGAAATCGGCGGAGAAGTCGGTCGCCGCGTCATAGCGCAGGGCAACACCGCTCTCGGCGGCGAGGGTGAACTTATTGCGCAGCTCGTCGTCCGGCGTGCTGCACACGGCGGCATAGCGCAGATAGTCCGCCTGCGCCGTGCCGGTGAGATAAATATCACTGCGCGGGGTCGGCATTGGCGGGGTCGGCGTGGACTCCGGCGTAGGCTCGGGTGTCGGCTCTGCGGTCGCCTCCGGCGTCGGCGCGGCAGTCGCGGTGGGTGCCGCGGTCGGCTCGGGTGTCGGCTCAAGTGCGCGCATTTCCTCCACCGCGTTTGAGATTATCCCCAGCGTCTTAGACGCGCCGCAGCCCGGCAGCGTCAGCATCAGGGCGAACGCCGTCACGGCGCAGGTAAGCTTCTTTTTTATCATATGTATTATTTTCCCTGTTTATTTGCCGGCGGGTATGGCAGCGTGGGCAAGTATGGCACGGTGCAGGGACGAGCGGCGGAAATAATACCACAGAATCGCCGCCGTGCACAGCACCCACGAGGTCGGATAGCAAAGGAACACAACGCGGATATCGTTGAACACCGGCAGCAGCAGCTCTATCCACACGACACGGAACACACAGATGGTAAGCGCGCAGATAATTGTGACCTGCGTCGCCTGCCCCGCGCCGCGTATCGCGCCGGAAAAGATGTCGATAAACGAGTATATCCAGACGGTGGGCAAAATGTAGCCGAGGAACGTCCGCCCAAAGTCTATCGCCTGTTCATCCTCGGTGAAGATGTGCATGAGCGGCTCAAAGAACACAAGGATCAGCCCGCCGATGATGACATAGCTCACAAAGCACAGCGCAAGGCAGACACGTATCGCCTTTTTCATGCGCTCATACTTTCCCGCGCCGATGTTCTGCCCGATAAATGTGGAGATGGCGAGGGAGAGCGCCGCCATAGGC
>CAVGKI010000193.1:0-3059 GCA_963629655.1 Butyricicoccaceae bacterium
TTATGATGTCCTTTTTTCTTTCCCAAATGTGTAACTCATCATTGACTAACCTACAAATGATGAATTATTTCTGCCTTTCTCAAATTTTTTGCCCTGCGGCGGCTGCCGCAGGGCAAAAACACGGTTCAAGCATACTATTTCCTTGTCAGCTTCCAGCTCACGTCATTTTCCTCGACGGAGAAGCCGTTCGCCTCCGCCTCCGCACAGATGCGCGCCCCGTCAAGCTGCGGCGCGGCAAAGGCGTTATCCTTGAGGATATACACATACTGCGGGTATTTCGCGCCGTTCAGCTCATAATAGAGCCGGAGGCGCTGCTCCGTCACGCTGTCAAGCCCGGACAGCCACGCGGAAAAAGCGGCATATGGGTAATCGTCCAAGATGAGATAACACCATGGCTCCTGCGCATAGACGAGAATGTTCCCGCGCGGCTCGGCTTTGTACGCCGCGAGGTCGTCATAAACGCGCATATAATCGTCGTTTAAGCGCGGCGATGTGATTATCCCGCTCGCAGGTCCCGCCTCAATGCGCACCGTGAGCCACGCGGGCGGCGCGTCCCAAAAGCAGTGTGCCGCCTTCACCGTGACAACGAGCAGCGCAAGGCACATCACCGGCGCGATGCCGGATGCCGTGACAAGGCGGCGGCGCTTTCGCGGCATGCGCTCCGATTGACGCAAAAGCAATGAAATAAACACGACACTGCCAAGATTCACGACCGCAAACGCCATGCTCATCACGTCAAAGCCCATGTTCGACGTGGCGCACACGCACGCGGAGTATAACAGCCCCGGCACGAAAAGCGCCGCGAAAAGCCCGCGCGGCTTATCGTCCAGCAGAAGATACGCCGTGAAGCCCACAAACGAGAGAGGCAGCATAATGCCGTTATAGTAGCTTTGCGTGAGCTCCTTTGAAAAGAGCAGAAAGCACACGAGCGCCGACAGCGCCGCGAGCGAGAGATGAATGTGCACATGCTCCGCGCGCCTTTTGTCAAAAACGAGCCACACGAGCGAGAGCGCGTATATGCCGAGCGGCACACACATCAGCCGATGCGCCGTCACAAGGCAGTAAACATAGTGCTTGAGCATGAAAACGACGGAATAGCCGGGGTGCTCGGGGTCGGTGAACAGTCCGGGCAGTGCGGCAATGACATCCGCAATGCTTGAATGCCGGAAAAAGAACACGGCAAATAGCGCCGCCGTTATCATAATGCCGAGCGTGACGCGCCAAAAGCGCCGCCGCATCAACAGCGGGTTCTGCCACGTCCGCTTCCCCGTTTTCCTGTACAGCATGGCATACAGCGCTGTCATGATAAGATACAGCGCATACACCGCCACAAGATACGGACAGCACACCACCGCGCACGCGAACAGCGCCCCTGCGGCAATATCCGGCGCGCGCGCTCCATCCGCCGTACCGGCGAGCACGCCCGCAAGCGCCAGCGCGTCGAGTGCGACGGTGTTGTAGCTGTAACACATCATATCAAACGGCGTGAAGAGCATATAGATAATGCTCCCCGCAGCGGCAAGCCGACCGAAACGCCGCAGACGCAGATAGATAACGAGCGCGGCGAGGGCGTGGATAACGGCATAGGTATAGCGCGCGGCAAGCATTATTCCGTCGTTCGAGCCGTTAAAGTGCCTGTAAGCCGCGACGAACGGCAGTGTGAAGAACGAGCTGAGCTGAGAGAGATGCCACTCGTCGCGAAAAAGCTCATCTCCGAGGGTGAGGCGGTGCGGCACGGTGAGATAAAATGCCTCGTCACTGCCGCCAAAGCCGTAGGGGCACTTCCACAGCATGAAAGCGAACGCAAGCGCGAACATCACCGCGAAGGCACGGCTCTGCTTTGAGATATTCGGTTTTTTCCTTCCGAGCTTCAATGCCTGCCTTCCCCTCTTTTCATTCCGCCGCCTAAATTATTTATACCGGACTATATTTTTGTCATGTGCGGCGCGGCGGCGCGCAGCATAAGGCGCTTCACCCCTTGCGTGAAGTTTATCTCCACAAGATAGTCCCCGCCCATCGGCGACATCTTTGTTATCACGCCGTCGCCGAATGCCTTGTGGTGTATGCTGTCGCCGACGGCGAAGCTTCCGCCTGCCGCCGCGCCTTCGCTGCTCGCCGACGGCGCGGCAACGCCGCCCTTGAGCGTGTCGTAATACCTGCGGCGCTTGGGCGCGGCGGCGGGTGTGCGCTGCCCCTCGCGCTCGGCGGCTCTGCGGGCGTGCTCCGCCCTGGGGTCGGTCTTTTCGATGTGCTCATCAGGTATCTCGTCAACAAAGCGGGAGACGCGGTTCGCCGTTGTGCGCCCGAAAAGCATACGCTGGCGCGCGCAGACAAGCTCAAGCTCGCGCTCGGCGCGGGTGATCGCGACATAGCACAGCCGCCGCTCCTCCTCCATATCGTCCCGCTCGCCGATCGCACGGATGCCGGGGAATATCCCCTCCTCCATGCCGACGATATACACCGACGGAAACTCCAGCCCCTTGGCGGAGTGCATCGTCATCATCACAACATAGTCCGCATCCGGGTCATAGTTGTCAAGGTCTGTATAGAGCGCGACATTGGCAAGATAACCGTCGAGCGTGTCGTCGCCGGAATCCTTCATGTAGCCGATGATGCTCGTTCTGAGCTCCTCGACGTTTTCGATGCGCGTTCTGTCCTCCGGCGTGTTCTTCTCCTCAAGCGCGCGGATATACCCCGTCTTGTCAATGATCTCATCAAGCAGCGCGTCCGGCGTGGTGTCCTTGGCAAAGTCGCGCAGCTCCTCTATCATCGCGGCAAACGCGCCGAGCTTTGCCGACGCGCGCGCCAGCTCCTCATAATCGCCGGCATGGCATATTATGTCGTACATGCTCCGCGCGTTATCCTCGGCAAGCTGACGCACAAGGTCAATGCTGCGCTCGCCAATTCCGCGCGGCGGGCTGTTTATTATCCTCGTCAGGCGCAAATCGTCCGACGGGGTCGCGATGACGTTGAGATATGAGAGCATATCCTTTATCTCGGCGTGGCTGAAAAAGCTCATGCCGCCGATGATACGGTACGGTATGCCGTTGCGCTTGAAC
>CAVGKI010000194.1:0-3049 GCA_963629655.1 Butyricicoccaceae bacterium
GACTTCGCTCTGCCCCGCCAATAAACATGGATGGCATAAGAATAATGATCTTTTTCACGCTTTTCTATCTCCGATCGGACGTACCTCAAGTTCCCTCGAAGCGGTGACAAGTGAACCGTCCGGGATTGTTCCGCGGACAACTGCTCCCGCACCAATTACGCAGTTATTGCCGATTGTAGTTCCCCTCAAAATAACCACATTAGACGCAATCCAGCAGTGATTTCCAATAGTGATGGGCGCAGACATATGTCTGTCGCTGACACCATTATCCGCATCAAAAACATGGTCATTGTCAAAAATTTTTACTCCCGGTCCGAATAGGCAGCCATCACCAATTGTCACTCTGCTTTTAACGCTAATCATCAAATCTTCATTGAAGTAAACTCGACTGCCAATTTGCAGTTTGGCATTCTCATCTACAAGAATCGTGCCATGTCCATCGCTGACCACGCGGTCGCCCAAGCTTACCTGAGCAGCTCTGTTCAGGCGCAGCCGCATTTTGCGGTCGAGGAGCTCCACGCGAGCTGCCTGTAATCGGTGACATCGGAAAAGTTGCATGGTCTTGAATCTTATGAAGTTGAACAGAACCAAAGCATATGGTTTCATGCGCGTGCCTTTCTTCTAATATACCACGTCAGTACCCGTCCCGCAGGGGTGCACAGCACGGTCAGCAGTCTGCGGGGGGATTCGCTGATATAGCGCCGGTTTCCGGCAAGCTGACTGCTGGAGCAATAGTGAATGCAGTCCATCACCAAGCGCTTAAACGACTCGGGATATCTCATTTTCACCGTACGCCAGAAAGCAAAGCCCTTGGGATTTTTGAGATACTGGCGGAGCATACTGTTGCTGGAGCCGTCCGGCTGGTATTCCACATTGCACAGCACCTCGTTAAGCACAGCAAGCTTATAGTCCTGATCGATCAAGAGATATTTATACGCGAGGCTGACATATTTCTCGCCCTCGAACACCGGGTACTCCGGGTAGGCGTTGATTATGTCCGTGCGGTAGACAAGCTTCTTGTCGCCCGCACCCCCGGCGGCGTAGTAGCCAGACACGGTCGTCTCCGTCAGGTCGGTGGGAAAGCACTTGCCGATGACCTTTCCGTCAAAATCTGCGTCAAGACCGGCAAGCCCGGCATAGCCCTTATCCCTGACCGCCGCCCATTTGCGGAGAATCTTCTCCGCCGCGCCGTCGGCGAGCATATCGTCGGAGTCAATGCAGGTGTTCAGCTCCGTGCGGATATTTGCATACGCCGTGTTATGCGCGGTGTGCATGCCGCCGTTTTCCTTGTAAATATATTGAATCTCAAAGCCGTTGTCGCGGCTCTGCCATTCGCGCACCAGCCCGGCGGTGTTGTCCGTCGAGCCGTCGTCCACGACGAGCCAGATGAAGTCCTTGCAGCTTTGGCGGCAAAGGCTCTCATATGTCCGCGGCAGGGTGTGCGCGCGGTTATACGCCGGGGTGAAAATCGTGAGGACAGGCAATTTTTCTCATCCTTCCGTTTAGCCATTCGGAGCATCTATATACTGTCTCCGCAAATCCGACAGAGAGCGCCAGCGCGGCGAGCACATTCACGGGATAGCTTGCAAAGCGCAGTTGTATTGCTCCTGTCAGGAAGATATAATGCACCAGATAAAATGCATAAGTTCTGTCGCTCAGGCAGGCTATGAATTTCGCCGGAGCATTCGATGGCATTTTCTGTACAGCGCCATCAATAAAAAGGATAATAGACACCGTCAGTATAACGGACGAAAATTCAACCGCAACCGTGTTGTAAAACGGCGTTCCGTCCCATACCGCGCGGCACAACAGCCGCAGCAGGCACGCAAACACCCCCCCGCAAGCGGGTACGCCATCGGCAAGCGCATATCCAAAAGCCTCGGCAAAACATAGAAGCCGACGAAATACGTAAACAGGGAATTGAAAAGCGTGCACCATATTTCCGGCACGGAATAAGCAAGCAAAACAGCCGCCGCGAGCCAGAGCGGCACGCACAGCATCAGCGCAAGCCTTGATGCCGGATTATGCCTTTGCATAGCCGGTGTGACAAGATAGCAAACCAGCAGATGCGTCAGAAACCAAAGCTGCCCACAGCCGGAAATATAATTCTGCGTCAGCCCGCACACCGGCACGAGGGTTTGCAGCCAAGTCGAAACGATGATGTCATTCCCGGTAACGGCATATATCACAGCGAGTCCTGCGAGAAAGGTATACAGCGGGATGAGCAGCCGCTTCAGCTTTTTCCCGTACCATTTCCATGCCGACCTCGGCGCTGCCTTCATGCTGTGCAGGCAGCCGGACAACATGAAGAATATCGGCACACCGATGTTAAAAACCTGTCCCAAAACCGTACCCCATGCATTGCCCGATTCATTGCAGGCATGGCAGAGGAAAATGAACAGCGCGCCGCATATTCTGATCATATTGACCGTTATGGTGCTCATCCGTTGACAACTCCCAAATAAAACTCCTGCAGCTTCACGGCTTCGGTGTTGATGTCAAAGCCGTGCGCCGTTATCTCGGCGCAGCGGTCTGTGCGGGGCGTGCCGCGCTTTTCGAGCAGCTTTTCCGCCCACGTTTCCGGGCTTGCCGATAGCGGCAGAATATCAGTCAGCCCGTCGGTCAGAATACACTCCGGCGGGACTTTATCGGAAATCAGGCACGGCAGCCCCGCCGCCTGCGCCTCCACCATAGTGACGGGCAGCCCCTCATACAGCGACGGGAACACGAACACATCCATCGCCTGCATAAGGTCGGCAACGTCGCTGCGGACACCGAGGAAGCGGATATGCTCCGCAATGCCCAGCGCCTGCGCCTTTGCCTGAATCTTCGGCATATCAGGTCCGCCGCCGACAAGGAGGAGGACGGCGTTCGGTTCTTTCTTCAGCAGCGCGGCAAAGATGTCAATTAGGTAAATATGGTTTTTTTGGGGGGTAAACCTCCCAACATGACCGAGCAAAAGCTCATCCTCCCGCACACCCAAGGACTGCCGCACGTGTCCCCTTTTTTCGGCATCATAACGGTACGCCGCCACGTCAATGGCGTTGGG
>CAVGKI010000195.1:0-3027 GCA_963629655.1 Butyricicoccaceae bacterium
GTCGGGGGCGGGGCGTTCGGTGTTTTGGGAATGCTCTTGAGCGTCCCTGTCTGTGCGGTGCTGTATAGCCTTTATCTGGAGTTCATGAATAAAAAAGATGTGAGGTAAAAATCAAAATCGCCGCGGGGTCTGCCCCGCGGCGATGATGCTTTTATCCAAGCTTGTCCCCGTTTTTGACCGGCTTATCCGGCGTTATCAGCACAACGCCGCCCTCGCTGTATGTACCCAGCACAAGCACCTCGGACATGAAGTCGGCAATCTGGCGCGGCGGGAAGTTGACCACGGCGAGCACCTGCTTGCCGATAAGCTCCTCCGGCTTATAGTGGTTCGTTATCTGCGCCGAGGAGCGCTTCACGCCAATTTCCTCGCCGAAGTCAACGGCGAGCTGATATGCGGGTTTCCGCGCCTTGGCAAAGACCTTGGCATCCGTAATAGTGCCGACGCGAATGTCCAGCTTCATAAAATCATCAAAAACAGCCATGATATATTTCCCTCCAATTTAATATAAATAATATTTTTTAATATTTTAATTTAATCAGCTTTTCGCCGCGGACGGCTTGGCGGACAGCTCCGCGATGACTATCGCCGCTATCATGAGCGCACAGCCGATAAGCTCATGCGCGCTCATGCGCTCGCCGAGCAGCAGCGCGCCGAACACCGCCGCGAAGAGCGATTCAAGGCTCATCAGCAGCGAGACTATCGACGGGTTGCCGCCCCTCTGGGCGAGTATCTGGAACGTGTAGCCAAGGCAGCTGGAAAACACCGCAATGTAGAGCAGCGGCCATATGCACGCGGCAATGCCGCCGAGCGTTATCTCCTCCAGCGGCAGCGCGACAAGCGACGAGAGCACCGCGACGACGGCAAACATCCCGCAGCTAAGCACAAGCCCGTCCACCCGCGCGCTGAACCTGTCAACGGACAAAATCTGCACGGCGAAGAGAAGCGCGCACAGCAGAAGATACAAATCGCTGGGGGAGACGGTGAAGCCGTCGGTAATGCACAGGAAATACATACCCGCGACAGCCACGGCGACGGCAAGCCAGTGCCGGGGTGAGATTTTCTGCTTAAAGAACATCTGCCCGACGGGCACGAGCACGATGTACAGCGCGGTTATAAAGCCCGCCTTGCCGGCGGACGCGCCCGTGTTGAGCGCAAGCTGCTGCATATTGGTGGCGGCGAACAGCGCCGTGCCGCAGACGAGGCTGCCCACGATGATGTCGCGCCGCGTGCCGCGCTCCGCCCCCTTGCGCAGCAGGCATACGACAAGCAGCACCGCAAAAGCGATGAGCGAGCGCAGCGCCGTTATCGTGAACGGACCAAGATACTGCGCGCAGACGCTCTGTGCGGAGAATGCCGCGCCCCAGATGATGGCGGCGAGCAGAGCGAAAATTGACTGATGGCGATTCTTTTTCATGGGTTACTCCTTGCGTGAACGGCGTATGGCTTTGCTTTGTATTGTGAGAAAAAACATGAGAAAAATGAAAAATAATATACAAGTATAAAGCCTGCGCCGCCGCAAGTCAATAGTCGATTTTGTGCCCGCGCCTGTAGTGTGCGGTGTTGCCTTAGTTAGCGATGTTGTGGTGCGCGGTGGGGGAGGAGAGGTCGAGCGCGCGGAAGGCGTAGCCGTTTTCAAGCCCCCATTGCAGCACCTGCTCCACTGCGGCGACGCTGAAGCCCTTGATGTCGTGCTGCAAAACGACGGCGCAGCTGCGCCCCTTGCAGCCGGAGATGATGTTCGCCGCAACGGTGTCGGTGTCCGTCGTCTCGCCCGCGTCGCCGCTGCACACGTCCCAATCGAAATAGCGGTAGCTCATCTCGCCCAGCGCCCCGGCAAGGCGCGTCATTATCCCACGGTTGAAGCGGCTCACGGTGTTTGAGCTGCCCCCGGGGAAGCGGCAGAGCTGGGTGTAGCTGCCGGTGAGATTATATATCATGTCCTCCGTGCGGGTGAAATCGTCGAAAAACGCCTCCTCGCCGGAGTATATCGTGCCGTAATCATGCGTGTAGCTGTGCACGCCGATGGCGTGCCCGGCGTTGTATGCGCGAGTTATCGCGCTGCGGTAATCCGCGCGGTTGCCCGTGACGAAGAACGTTGCTTTTGCGCCGTATTTGTCCAGCACGTCCAGAAGCTCGTCGGTGTGCTGCCCCGGCCCGTCGTCGAACGTCAGGTATATCACCTTGCCCTCCGGCGAGGTGCTCACGGGCAGTGCCTGCCCGCTCACGGTCACGTGCCGCTCCGCCGTCACACTTTCGCCTGCGGCGTTCGTCACGGAGTAGGTGAGCGTATAGTCGCCGGGGCGGTCGGGCGTGAGCGTGTCGCTCACGCGCACGTATGCGCTAAGGTCATTGCCCTGCGCGTCGCGCGCCGTCACGCCGGGGTCGGCATAGTGCAGCCGCGCGCTGATAACAACCTCGCTCTCTCCGTTGAGCGTCAGCATTGGACAGCCGACGGTGTAGCTTGGGCGGCGCACCGCCTCGGCGCGGTTGCCCGCCGCGTCCGTCACGGTGTAGATTATCTCGCCCCCGTGCGCGCTCACCGTCACCGCAGAGGTCAAATCGCCGTCGTGCGCGTCATGCGCGGTGTAGCCCTCCTCGGCATAGCCGTCCAACCAGCTCGGAGTGTATCCGGGGTCGGACAGCAGCGTTATCTCCGGCGGGGTTGTGTCCACCACGTTCACCACGCGCTCCGTTGTGTAGTCGTGCGCCTTGTAGCGCGCGGTGTATTTCAGGCGGTAGCTGCCGAGCTGCGAGGTGTCCACCCGCCCCTGACACGCCACCTTCAGCGGCATGGGCAGACTGAACGCACCCACGGCGGCGGCGTTCGCGCCGGGGTCGGTGAACTCCGCGCCGTATTCCACGCTTACCTCCTGCCCGCCGCTGACGTAAAAGCGCACGTGCCGCTCGTCCAGCATGAAGAATATCCCCGCCGCGAACAGGAAAACCGCTGTCGCGATGGATACCGCCGCCGCGTCCGCCGTGCGGCTGTGCCGTATTTTATCAAGAAGCCGTCTCATCTCTCTGCGC
>CAVGKI010000196.1:0-2913 GCA_963629655.1 Butyricicoccaceae bacterium
CCCAGCTCCTGCTGCCAACGGTGCGCTCGCGCTGCGCGGAGAAGAATGTCGGCACAGCGTCCGTGACTGCCGGGGACAGCGAAAGCGCCGAGCTCGCGCTGGGGTACTTCAAGGCGGCAGCGTCCGGGTCGACTGCCAAGCTCTGCGCGTTCTGCTTTGCCAACGAAGGGCTGGACACCCGCGCTGCGGCGGACTTCATCGGCAGCGCCATCGAGCTTGCCGGTGATATGCTCTGCGCGAGAAGAGACGATTTCGGTCTTGGGCGCGAGAGACTGGTGCGGCTGTATGAGCTGCTGCGGCAGTGTGAGGCATATCTGAAGGTCAACACAGGTGTAAAACACATTTTCGGGCTGCTCGCGGTGGATTCTCTGCCGCAGCGGTGAGCCGATAGGAAGGACAAATAATTGATAGAAATAGTCAGTGTGAAGTTCAAAAAGCGCGGAAAATGCTATTATTTCGCCCCCGGCGCGCTGAAAATAAAGGCGGGGGACAAGGTGATCGTCGAGACCGCAAAGGGACTTGAGATCGCCGATTGCTGCAGAGGCAACCATGAGGTGAGCAACAATGTCGTGACGCAGCCCCTGCGCGCCGTCGTGCGCATTGCGACGGCGGACGATCTGCGCATTGAGGAGCTCAACCGCAAGCGCGAGCGCGAGGCGTTCGAGATATGTCGGCAGAAGATTGCCGAGCACGGGCTGGACATGAAGCTGGTGAATGTGGAGTGCAGCTTTGAGGGGAACAAGACGCTGTTCTTCTTCACCTCCGACGGGCGCGTGGATTTCCGGGAGCTTGTGAAAGACCTTGCCGGTATATTCCGCAACCGTATCGAGCTGCGCCAGATAGGTGTGCGCGACGAGGCGAAAATGATAGGCGGAATCGGCATCTGCGGTCGCCCGTACTGCTGCAATCAGTTTCTTGACGATTTTCAGCCGGTATCGACGAAGATGGCAAAGGTGCAGTCGCTCTCGCTCAACCCGACGAAGATATCAGGTAGCTGCGGCAGACTTATGTGCTGCCTGCGCTATGAGCAGGAGGCGTATGAGGATCTTCTCCGGCACGTACCCAAGCAGGGCGCGTTTGTCGAGACGAAGGACGGCTACGGCACGGCGGTGCAGGTCGATCTCCTGCGTCAGAACGTAAAGGTCAAGCTCGACGACGACGGCGACGATACGCTGCGCACATACAAAGCCAATGAGCTGTGCACCGTTCCGGGCGGCAGACCCAAGGACGGCGAGACTCCGCCCCACGTGCTGCGCTATGTGCCGGAGGAGGACGAGGAGACTGTTGCCGAGGATGAGTGGGCGATACCGACCCGTGTTATCCCGGAGCCCGTGCAGAGCGTGCCCGCATTCGAGAGCGGGGCAGCCGATCGCCGCGCAGGCAGAAACCGCAAGGGTCGCCGCAGCGGACGCGAGCGCGACGGAGAGGGACGCGCCAGGGCGGAGCAGCGCGCGCCGAAC
Organism: Butyricicoccaceae bacterium; assembly: GCA_963629655.1. Classification (GTDB taxonomy): domain Bacteria; phylum Bacillota; class Clostridia; order Oscillospirales; family Oscillospiraceae; genus Limivicinus. The sequence goes on from CAVGKI010000196.1 coordinate 1,461, forward strand.
GGCGAGCGGTTCGAGCGGACGGAGCGCCCCGGCAAGGGTGCAAATAACCGCCCTCGCCGTGAGCAGAACGCGGGCAAGGCGACGGTCAAGCCGATAAAGGTCGAGGCGAAAAACGCAGCGGAGAAGCCCGCCGCGCAGAATGCGCAGGGCGGTGACAGACCTGCGGGCGACGGTCAGAACAGAGGCGGCGCACACGGCGGAAGCCGCCGCCGCAAGTATTACCGCGGCAAGCCCAAGAGCATGGGCGAATGAGCGAAAAGCAAAATAAAGGGGGCTGTGAAGTCCTGCTAAGCTTTGAGCAGGATTTCGCAGTCCCCCGTTTTTTGCTTTAATGTTTTCCTAAGTCACCGCCACATTTGCAGCAGGATTTTTTAACCGCCCAGAACATTATTATTGTATGGTATCTTTTAAAAGTTTATCATAACTTTCATATCCGATCACCATGTACTCGTCAGACTGATAGATGACATTTTCTGTGCTCAACTTTCCTTCCCATGGATTGTTTTCCCACTCGGTCGTTGTAAACAGTAGGAAAACCGCCCCCCCAGGGTGTGTGTAATCATGGGCGACCAGCTGTAGCCACTTGTTGGTGTCATCAATGCTCTCGACTGTTATATGCTGGTAAGGCTCGGATTCCTGCCAAACTCTCACGTCAATAGCGCCGTTTGACAACTCAGTCAGCACATTTCCCCGCCATAGCGTCGTATAGCCCTCCGTGTACTGCTCATCCTGCAATGCCGCCACGATGCTGCGCAGCTCCGCAGTGTAATCGACTCTGTATTTATCTCTGCACCGTAAACCGCCGGCACATAAAACAAGCAGGACAAATGCCGTTATCGTCGCATAGTTCAGCGAGTTTTGAAGCCTTGTGTCCTTAAACAGTACCGCTATCATCGGTATTGACAAAACAATTATCGGCAAATTATATCTGTTGCCGTAACCAAGGTCTGTAAACACATACAAAAGAGTAAATGTGACAAACGCAGCCACCGTGAACAGCGCCAGTCTGAAATGTGACGGCGGCACTCTCTTCCTGCGTTTTAAAATATATACACACGCTGTCACGGTCAGCGCCAGCCAGCACAGACATATGAAATTGCACAGTGCGGCAGTACCGAACACATTTTCAGTCTTATATCCGTAGGATGTTAAAAACCCATTTATGACCTGCTGCAGCTTATAGATATCAAGACCCTGAAAGCATATATTATCCCACTGCTCGAATGCAAAAATTTTTGACAGAATCTTGGTATTGATGATGTATCCTGTAAATGCACCCGCAAACGATATAATCGAAAAGCGAATATATTTTCTGTCCTCTTGATTTAATACACAAATTATTTTCCCTTCGACAACCGATAAACCGAGCGCAGCAATGCCCATCGCCGCAAGCACTAACGGAAAATACAGCACGACCACCTGTCTCGCGCCGCCCATACCCGCAAGTATCGAG
>CAVGKI010000197.1:0-2873 GCA_963629655.1 Butyricicoccaceae bacterium
GCCTGTACCGGTGCGAGGGCACTCACAACCTCCTCAGGTCCGGGCTTCTCTCTCAAGCAGGAGGGCATATCTTATCTCTGTGGCAATGACATTCCCGCCGTCATTGCTGATGTTATGCGTATAGGCTCCGGTCTTGGCGATATATTTCAGGGTCAAGGTGACTACTGGCAGCTTACACGCGGTGGCGGACACGGTGACTATCGCACGATTGTTTTAGCTCCTGCTTCTGTACAGGAAAACGCCGATTTGGCATATATCGCCTTTGATCTAGCCGAAAAATACCGCCATCCCGTTCTCGTCGGCTCTGATGCCGCAATCGGACAGATGGTTGAACCTGTTGAGTTGCCCGAAATGAAAGAGCATGACATCAACACCTATGACTGGGCTGTCGGTCCACGTCAGGAGGGAGAACCACAGAAAGTTGTATGGAATACATACTACACCATTGGTGCTGAGGCTTACACCGATTACCTAAAAAACAAGTATGCAGAAATCACCGAGAATGAGCAACGTTGGGAATGTGTGGAGACTTCCGATGCAGAGATAGTGCTTGTCGCATACGGCATCAGCTCCCGTGTTTCCAAATCTGCGGTCAAGCTGGCTCGCGCACAGGGCATCAAGCTCGGTCTCATCCGTCCCATAACACTCTGGCCATTTCCTCAGAAGGCTTTTGACTCTCTCGGGGTACAGGTAAAGGGTTTCCTGACTGTAGAGATGAACATACTCGGTCAGATGGCAGACGACGTTAAGCTTGCGACCGGCGGCAAGTACCCTGTCGAGGTCTACGGCGAGTTTGCAAATGTACCCTCTGAGGATATAATCCTTGACAGGGTAAAAGCGATGTTGAATAAATAACTGGGAGGGATCAAACATATGAAATGTGTTGCACCTAAAAGCATAAACACTGAGGCTCACATTGGCTGGTGTCCCGGCTGCGGTCACGGCATTGTATGCAGAATGCTGGCCGAGGCTGTTGAGTCTCTGGGAATACAAGATAAGATCATAATGGTTGAGGATGTCGCCTGCGGCGAATTTGCGCAGATGGTCATGAACTTCAACACAATCGGTGCTGCCCACGGTCGCCCGATAATCACCGCAGCCGGCGTAAAGCGCGTTCGCCCCGATGCCATTGTTGTTGCGCACCCCGGCGACGGCTCGGCGTACTCCATCGGTATGGAAAGCACTATACACTGCGCACTCAGAAATGAGAATATTCTTGCGCTCGTTGTCAACAACAGCGTTTTCGGCATGACCGGCGGTCAGATGTCTCCGGAAACCCTGCCAGGTATGAAAACCACATCGTCTCCCTACGGCAGAGACATAGACAAAAACGGCAGACCCTTTGACGTTGCCAAAACGCTCAACGAGTTTGACATTGCATATCTCGCAAGAGGCGCGGTCGATAGCCCAGCGAACGTTATCAAAACCACACAAATGATCAAAAAAGCGCTTCAGAAGCAGCTAAATGGCGAGGGCTTCTGCCTCGTTGAGGTTCTGAGCCCGTGCCCCACCAACTGGAACAAAACTCCTAGAGACGCTCTGCAATTTATGAAGGAGCAGCAGGAGCAGTACTTTAAGCTCGGCGAGTTTGTTGACAAGGAGGCAAAGTGATATGACTGAAATTATTTGCTCAGGCTTTGGTGGACAGGGTGTTCTTGTGGCCGGCATGATCCTTGCAGACGCAGGAATGGAAGACGGGAAAAACGTGACATGGTATCCCTCTTACGGCTCAGAGATGCGCGGTGGTACGGCAAACTGCAACATCAAGATCAGTGAAGATGAGATTCCCAGCCCTTACTGCCATCAGTTGGACATACTTTATACACTCAACGATGCAGCTATTGATAAGTTTGAAAGCCATGTCCGTCCCGGCGGTATTCTCCTTGTCAACAGTTCCCTTGTGCGTCCCGACCGCACGTTCCGCAATGATATAAACGTGGTTATGGTTCCCGCAACGGATATTGCAAACAAGCTGAACAACGCCAGAGGCACCAATGTTGTCATGCTTGGTGCTCTCTCTTATGCTTCGCCCGATTTTGATGTCGATTATATGCGCGGCGCAATTGATCACTTCTTTGCCAAGAAGGGAAAGGTAAATCCAAAGAACGCGCTCTGCTTTGACGAGGGCGTTAACGCTGCAAAGAAGTGCATAGGCTGATAAAGTCAGTTATTTCATGCTGTCATTTGACAAGAAGCTTTGATAAACTTTTAGGAAGAGCTGGAGTATTCTATTTAACAATAGTGTAAGTTTTGTGAGGGAACGGGAGGCGCTCTGTTTCCCGTTCTCGGCAGAAATAAAGAGGATTGAAATGGGTAATATAAGACTTGTTGACGGCATCATTATTATCGCCTATTTTGCAACGATGGCTGTTCTTGGTGTCGTAGGGTATAAAAAAAGCAAAACAAGCGAAGATTTTTATGTTGCAGGCAAATCACTCGGTACATTTTCTCTCGCGGCAATGTGGATGAGCTCGTGGATAGGCGGCTCGTCCATAGTTGGCACATCCACCGATGCATACAATCTCGGAATATGCGGTGGCTGGTATGTTGTTATTCTCTCGGTCGGATGCCTGCTGTTTGGGCTTACATTTTCCAAGAAGGCCAGTTCAATCGGTCAAAAGCTTCAGACTATCACATACCCCGCATTCATCTCGCAGCGTTATGACAGGCGCTCCGGAATGATAGTCGTGATATGCTGTTTTCTTGCAAACCTTGCTTTTCTTGCCAGTCAGCTTGTTGCCATGGGAAGCATGCTCACCACAATTACCGGCTGGAACGTTTCGACCTGCTTCATTGTCAGCACTGTGATTACGGTGCTTTATTCTGCAATCGGCGGCCTTATGGCAATAACATACACCACATGGATACAATTC
>CAVGKI010000198.1:0-2868 GCA_963629655.1 Butyricicoccaceae bacterium
CGGCGGGCTGGGTCGCGCGCGCGACGTGGGCATTGACGCGGCGGCGGGCGAATATCTGCTCTTTCTCGACAGTGACGACTATCTCTCCCCCAACGCCGTGCCGGAAATGATGGCGCTGCTCGACCGCGATTTTGACATGTGCTTTTTCGACATTCGCTCGGTCAATGAGGACGGGCGGCTGCTGAAATACATACACGGCTGCGCCATAGAGGGCGAATTTACGCTGGAAAGCTATCCAGAGCTGCTGTTTGAAATGCCGTCCGCATGGAACAAGATATACCGCCGCACGCTCTTCACCGAAAACGGCATATATTACCCCGCTCGCGTGTGGTATGAGGATATGTACGTCACCCCGTTGCTGTACACCAAGGCGGGAAAAATGCTCTCCGTTCACCGCCCGTGGCACAACTATCTCCAGCGCGCGGGGTCGATCACCAACAACAAAAACACCCAGCGGAATCTTGAAATAATCCCCGCGGTCGAGGCTATGCTCGGCGCGTACCGCGATGCCGGGCTCTATGAAAAATACCGAACACAGCTTGAGTACGCGGCGTTTTATAACCAGGTGCTGACCTCGTACACGCGCGTCAACCTCGCCGATTGGCGCAGTGAGGTGCAGGATAAGCTGTACGCCGACTTTCTTGAAAAATTCCCCGATTACCGCAAAAACCGCTACGTCAGGGAAATGAGCGCAAAGTATAAGCTGCTCCACTTTTTCATCCGCCGCCGTCTGCGCCTGTGTCTGCACACGGTGATGAGTGTGAATAATATGGTAAAGGGCAAGTGAATAAGGCGTAAGTAAATCCCCCAGCCGCGCGGTATATGCGGCTGGGGGTGGTTTATTTATACAGCGCTTCAAGCTCGTCAAAGCTGTCGAAGCTGTATAATCTGTATGTCTGGTTTGTATAAATCGGCTCTATCGGAAGCTCCGTCTCAAAGCCAAACAGCACGAGGAAGAAGCGCCCGGCGGGTACGGTGGCCTTGTGAGACTTGGCTTGCAGCCATTCATAGACATAGCTCATATCGCTCGGCTCGTCTATAATGTCTCCGCCGACAATGCGCATATCGACCGCGCCGCTTGAAAGCTCCGTGATAAGATTGCCCGTCCAAAAGCTTGAATACGCCTCGGTATAGCCCTCACTGCGGACAATGCCGACAATGTCCTTTATGTCGCGGTTAGCATCATACCCGCTCGAAACGCGGTAGGTGTTCGCACTGCACAGCACGAGCAGCGCAGAGAGCGCGACCGCCGGGACAAGCTTTAACCCCCCCGTCTCTGCGTTCCACCGCTCAAAGCTCATAAAAACAAGCGGCACGGCAAAAACGACCACCGGTACACAGTAGCGTGCAACGCGGTCAAGGTCGGTGAAGCAGTACACAAGCCCGAGCATAGCAAAAGCCGTCAGGAAAAACACCGCCGCCGCGCGAAGCCTGAAAGCTCCGCCTTTGTCCCTCAGCACCGCCCGCACCGCAAACACAACGGCAAGCAGCAGACCGCCGAAAAGTATGTTATACATCAGGAAGCCGGAAAACAAAGGTCCTGAATGATAGCCAAAGAACTCAATAATGCTGTCTATGTAGAATTTGAATCCGTCCGGCGAGAAGCCGGTGAACAGCACGTCGCGCCCGTAGGTGTTCTCCCCGTAGTTGCAGAAGCTGTATATCTGCGGCAGAACCTTTCTGTTGACAAGACAGCCGACGGCAGACATGACAAGCGCTATCGTGCTCACCGCCGCAAAATCCATGCGCTCGCCGCGCACGGGCTTTTGTATGCCGTTTTCAAAAAGCAGTATGACCGCCGTGATAAACGCGGGAACGGTAAAAATGAACATCTGCCGCACGCCGCCGAGCCCCGCGATAAAGGACAGCACCGCCGCAAGCCCTGCCCACAGAATTTTCTTCTTTCCCGCGCCGATATACCGGCAATACAGCCCGAAAAGCAGGAAAGATATGCATGTATGCGGGATATAGAAAAGCCCGGTGAGCACGGCATAGGTGTAGCTGCCCGACAGCGGCAGGAGCAGCACGCCCGCCGAGACAAGCGTCCCCGTCCGGCTCAAGCCGACGCTGCGAGTCATAAAGATATAACACAGCGTCATTATCATCAGCGTTATCGCCGTGGCAAGCGTGCGCACAAGCTGCCAGTTATCGAAGAGAGCAAAGAGCGGGGCGGCAACAAGCTGATTATTGAGCACACGCAGCTCGGTGGAATAGTACCAGTTCTTTGAGAGTATTCCGCTCTCCTCGGACAAAAGCTTCGCCAGCACCATTTCGCTCGACATATCGGCATCTATATAATATGTTCCGCATTTTGCCGCATAAACGCATGCCGCCGCATAGCATACGATGAGCCACGCGAGAGCAAGCAGCGGCATATACTTTTTCTTTGCCATACCCATCCCATTACCTCTGTCTTTTTTACAAGCTCCCGTTCAGCTTCAGCAGCGCAATGGATAACCGCTCCATGCCGTGGTAATTCAGCCACATGACGATGCGGCGGTTGCGCGTCTCGGCGCGGTAGCTTGCGCACGCGGAGAGCCTCGGTATATTCTCGCGCACGTAGCCGCGCAGCGCGGCTATGACCTCGCGCTTGTCCGAGGAGGCTTGCAGCGCAAGGCGCTTTATCGAGTCGAGCAGGACATGATTGATGAGCAGAAACTCAAAGCCGTCCTGATACCCGCCTGCGGCGGCGAAATCGCGTATATCCCGCATTATGGAGAGAATATCGAGATTCTTGCGGGCGTTATTGTTGTTCATCGTGGAGGTCTGCCCGCAGCGGTAGATATACAGCGGCTTCTCCGCGAACACGGTCTTTCGGCTGAGCATGAGCAGCTTTGCGGAAAACGCGAAGTCCTCATACCACAGCCC
>CAVGKI010000199.1:0-2862 GCA_963629655.1 Butyricicoccaceae bacterium
CGGCAGACCCAGCACAAAGCGCTCAACGCCGCGCTTTGCCGCCTCCTCGCATATGCGCGCCGCCGCGCGCTCCATGTTCCATTCCTGCATTGTCCATGCCTCGCCGCAGATAAGCCCCGTCGGGTCGGATACCGCCAGACCTATCCGCGCGTCGCCGTAATCTATCGCCATTATACGCACAAAATTACTCCTCCGTTTGCTGTTATTTCAACCCGAAGCAGGCGCGTATCTCGCCCGCCATGTACAGCGACCCGACGGCGCACGCAACGCCGTCCGCGCCCGCCGCGTCCTGCGCCGCGCCTACGCCCTCGCGTATGGAGGCGCACACCGTGACGGGCTTCCCAAAGCGAGCCACGCACTCGCCCAGCTTCTCCGCCGGGAGGGCGCGGGGGCTGTCCGGCGTGACGCAGACATATTCGTCCGCCGCCGTGTCCAGTATCTCCGTCAGCCCCATGTAGTCCTTGTCCGCCAGCATACCCACGAGCAGAACGCGCTTTCTGTCCGGAAAGTATGCGCGAAGATTATCCGCCACTGTCTGCGCGCACTGCGGGTTGTGCCCGCCGTCGACGACGAAGTACGGGTCGTCCGCGACGACCTCGAACCGCGCCGGCCATGTCACGGCGTACAGCCCGTGCTCCACATCGCTCTGCTCCAGCGTCCAGCCGCGCGCGCGCAGCACCTGCACCGTCTCAATGACGGCAGCGGCGTTTCTCCGCTGGTGCGCGCCGAGCAGCGGCAGGGCGTAAGCGTTGCCTTTGTAGGAGAACACCTGCCCGTCAAGGCTGTCAAATTCTGTTGAAATCTTTGAAAAGTCCGCAATGTGCAGCGCCGCGCCCTGCTTTTCGCATTCCGCGCGGATGACCTCCGTGACGCTATCGCTCTGCTCATAGAGCACCGCGTCGCACCCCGGCTTTATTATCCCCGCCTTTTCCCACGCGATTTTTTCCACCGTGCCGCCGAGCACCGCCGTGTGGTCAAGCCCGATGTTCATTATCAATGCCGCCTCCGGCGAGGCGATGACGTTCGTCGCGTCGTACCGCCCGCCGAGCCCGACCTCCAGCACCGCGATGTCGCAGCTCTCCTCCGCAAACCACAAAAGCGCCACCGCAGTCATCAGCTCGAATTCCGTGGGATGCTCATCCATGCTGTCCGCCAGCGGACGCACGCGCGAGACAATATCGGCAAGCACGTCGTTGCCTATCTCTCTGCCGTTGATGCGCATGCGCTCATTGAAGCGCGCAAGATAGGGCGAGGTGAACAGCCCCGTTTTGTACCCCGCCGCTTTCAGCACCGAGGCGAGCATCGCCGAGGCGCTGCCCTTGCCGTTCGTACCCGCGACGTGCACGAATTTCAGCGTGTTCTGCACATCGCCGAGCCGGTGCATAAGCTCTCCGATACGCTCCAGCCCCGGCTTTGAGCCGAACCACGCCACGCCGTTTATATACTCCAACGTTTCTTTATAGTCCATAATAATTCCCCGATTCCGCAGTATTATTGTATGTAGATATCCTCGGCAGATTCTCTCGGAAGATGACTATACCACCAATATGCCGCCGACGCAAGCAAAGCCTTGCTTTTTCAACGCATCTCGGCAAAAAAAGTTGTTGACGCAGCGGGTACACTGTGATATATTATGTATTACCTGTCGACCGAGAGGTCTATTTTTGCGCGCGCTTTTGCGCGGACAGGGAGGCAATGCCGGTGTATCCGAACAATCGGACAAGCCGGTAAATAAAATAGGAGGTGCCGAAAAAATGGCTGCTGACGCAAGAATCAAGATTACCCTCAGATGCGAAGAATGCAAGCAGAGAAACTACAACACGGTCAAGAACAAGAAGAACACCACCGACCGTCTGGAGCGCAACAAGTATTGCCCCTTCTGCAGAAAGCACACCAAGCATGTGGAAACAAAGTAAAGTCTGAAAGGATGCGTGAAAATGGCTGAAGAAAAGAAGACGAACTCCGCTCCTGCCAAGCCTGTCACCGCCGTCAAGAAGGACGATTCCAAGCCCGGCTTTTTCAAGAGAGTCGGCAAGTGGTTCCGCGAGATGAAAAGCGAGCTGAAAAAGGTCATCTGGCCCACGCCGAAGACTCTTCTCAACAACACGCTCGTTTCCGTGGTTATGATGGTGGCTTCCGCAATTGTTATCTGGGGCTTTGACGAGCTGGCACAGATGCTCGTCCGGGCGCTGTTCACACTGGCGGGTTAAGAGCATGGCTGAAGAAGCAAAATGGTACGTAGTGCATACGTACTCCGGTTATGAAAACGCAGTCGCGGCCGCTGTAATGAAGGCGGCTGAAAACCGCAAAATGACAGACCTGATCAGAGAGGTCAACATTCCCCTTGAGACCGTCACGGAGATCGTGGACGGCAAGGAGAAGTCCGTTGAGCGCAAGGTTTTCCCCGGCTATGTGCTGGTGAAGATGATACTCACGGACGACAGCTGGCATCTGATCCACAATGTCCGCGGCGCAACGGGCTTCGTCGGCTCGGACGGCAAAGCCATCCCCCTGACGGAGCAGGAAATTTACGATCTGGGTGTCGAACACAAGGAGATCGTTGTGGGCTATCAGCTCGGCGACGAGGTCAGGGTTAATGACGGACCGCTGGCAGGCTTCAACGGTGTCGTGGAGGAGCTCGAGCCCGATAAGAACAGGGTTCGCGTGGTCGTTTCCATGTTCGGCAGAGAGACTCCGGTGGATCTGGAGCTCGATCAGGTCGACGCAATCAAAGATTTATAAGAAAGAGGTGCTGTAAATGGCACAGAAAGTAGTTGGATACGTTAGATTCCAAGTCCCTGCCGGCAAGGCAACTCCGGCACCCCCCGTCGGACCGGCTCTCGGTCAGTACGGCGTTAACAT
>CAVGKI010000200.1:0-2812 GCA_963629655.1 Butyricicoccaceae bacterium
AAGCTGCACCCCCAGCCCCGTGCACGTCGGGCACGCGCCGTGCGGGTTGTTGAACGAGAAAAGGCGCGGGGTAAGCTCCTCTATAGATATACCGCAGTCGGGGCAGGCGTAGTTCTGCGAGAATGCGATCTGCCTGTCCTCCCCCACAAGATCAACGAGCAGCAGCCCTCCCGCCAGCGACAGCGCCGTCTCTGCCGAGTCCGTCAGTCGGCGCACGATGTCCGGCTTTATGACGAGGCGATCGACGATTATTTCTATATTATGCTTTTTGTTTTTGTCCAGCTTTATTTCCTCCGAGAGGTCATAAATGCTGCCGTCCGCGCGCACGCGGACATAGCCGGATCTCTTCGCGTCCTCAAACACCTTCACATGCTCGCCCTTGCGCGCGCGCACGACGGGCGCGAGTATCTGTATGCGGCTGCCCTCCGGCAGCGCCATTATTTGGTCAACTATCTGGTCAATGCTCTGCTGGTGTATCTCCTTGCCGCACTTGGGGCAGTGCGGCACGCCGATGCGCGCCCACAGCAGACGGAGATAGTCATATATCTCCGTGACCGTGCCGACGGTCGAGCGCGGGTTTTTCGACGTTGTTTTCTGGTCGATGGATATTGCGGGCGACAGCCCGTCTATATAGTCAACATCCGGCTTGTCCATCTGCCCGAGGAACATACGCGCGTAGGAGCTGAGGCTTTCAACATATCTGCGCTGTCCCTCGGCGTATATCGTGTCGAACGCGAGGCTTGACTTGCCGCTGCCGGAGAGCCCCGTCACGACGACAAGCTTGTCGCGCGGTATCTCAAGGTCGATGTTTTTCAGGTTATTTTCTCTTGCACCTTTGATGAAGATGTTACTTTGCATTGTCGCTTTAGTCCTCTGTGATAATATCGGCGGTTTTGCCCCGTGTGAGCTTTATCAGGTCAGCCGGGGCAAGCTCGATCTGATAGCCTATTCTGCCCGCGCTCACGCACACGCCGTCTATGCCGTTTATGCTCTCGTGATACGTCGTGGGGTACAGCTTTTTCATGCCTATCGGCGAGCAGCCGCCGCAGATGTAGCCCGTCGCGGCGTTTATCTCGCTCACATGCAGCATTGCAACCGACTTCTCCCCCACCGCCTTCGCCGCCTTTTTCAGGTCAAGCTCCGCCGCGACGGGGATAACGAAAACATATATGCCCTTGCTCGCGCCGCGCGTGACAAGCGTCTTGAATATCCGCTCCGGTGCAATGCCCGTGAGCCGCGCCACCGTCACGCCGTCCACCGCCTCATCGCCGTGGGCATACTCGTGCGGGGTGTAGCTTATCCTTTGCTGCTCCAACAGGCGCATAACGTTCGTTTTCTGCTCTGCCGCCTTTGCCATGCTCTCAAAACCTTTACGAAAAAATATCATGACAAAAAAATTGTCATGATATTATACCCCATTTTCTCCGTGCTTTCAAGCACGATTCGCATATAAAAGCCGGAATGTTGTAGTGTTACAACAGATGTGAGACTGAGGGAGCAGAAAAAAGCGATTGAGTTTTTTTCTCTTGCAGTTGCTCAGAGTTTAGTGTATAATAATAAAGCTTGTTTATCCGGGTGTAGCGCAGTTGGTAGCGCGGGTGGTTTGGGACCATCAGGTCGGGGGTTCGAGCCCCTCCACTCGGACCAAAATGGGGCTGTAGCGAAAAACAGGAAGCGCTACAGTCCCATACGTGCTATATATGCAGAAATAGAAACAGTAAAGTCAGTAAAGTATAAGGTACCCGCTTATTTGTTGCTCTGAAACCGGGAAAGCATATTCTCCACGCTGCCGTCGAGCACCTGAAGAAAGCGCTCCTTTGTGATGCTCTGCGGCAGCTTCATCCCAAGGTCGAGCCACTGGGAAATGAGCCCGATGATGCCGTTGGCATAGAACTCAACAACGAAGTCGAAATCCTGTCGGTCGATATTGCGGTTTTCGCACACTATCTCCGCAAAGCCCTTTATGCAGCTTTGCAGACGCTGCTTTAGAAAGCGCAGCATATAAAGACGGCTGTTGGAGTTATATACATTGAGCGCGAACGTGTGGTTCTCATACAGATACTCAAAGAACTCTATGACATCCTCCCGCCAATGATCATAAACGATCTCCTTTGGCAGAACGCGGTTCGCATCCTCCTCAAAGGTCCACTCCAGCAGGTCATATACATCGTCAAAATGATAATAAAATGTCTGTCTGTTGACACCGCATATCTCGACAAGATCCTTTACCGTTATCTTGTCCATAGGCTTGACCGCCATCATCTGCTTGAGCGCTGCGGCAAACGCTTCCTTCGTCGAAGATGCCACCTGTCCCACTCCTCCGCTGTTTTTGTCAATTATAGCACAACCCTGCCGCAAAGGCAAAAACTTTCTTATTCTTTTCTTATTCTTTTTTCAGCCGTGCACTTTATTATCTCGCGCTGCTGTGCTAGAATGAATTAAAACGATTTATGCGCGAGGTTGATGTGATATGAGAGAAAAGAACGACAATGCAGACTCTTCTCTGAATACGTCCGAGAAGGAGCCGTTCCCCGTCAAGCGGCTTGTGCTGTCCGTGCTTGCCGGCGCGGCGGCGTTTGTGCTGTTTTGGTGCTGCTATTATCTCCTCGTGCCGCATCCGACAGATGGAATGACGGAGCTCGCCGGGGTGTACACCCTTGCCGAGGTAAGCCGAGGGGACATCATCCTCGCGCAGACGGAGGGCGCGGGCATTGCAGAGATTGAGCTCGGTGCGGACGGGCGGTGCGGCATGACTGCCGGAACGCGCAGTCTTTCCGGGCGCTGGACGCTCGCGGAGGATGCCATATCACTG
>CAVGKI010000201.1:0-2783 GCA_963629655.1 Butyricicoccaceae bacterium
TGTGTGAAACACATAAACGGAAACGGCGCGCCGTTTCCTGCGTTTTTCTTTTCAGCTATAATATACCACCGGTATATCCATATGTCAATATGAGTATGGCGATTATTTATGGCAGCACCGCACCGTATTGTTCGGTGTTGCCTTATATTACAGCTTATCCACCTCGTCGAGCCATATACGCGCCGAGGCATCGGAGGGCATACGCCAGTCGCCGCGCGGCGAGAGCGTGACCGTGCCGACCTTCGGTCCGTCTGGCAGGCAGGAGCGCTTGAACTGCTGGGCAAAGAAGCGGCGTATAAACGTGCGCAGCCATTTGACAATGACCTCGCGCTCATACTCCCCGGCAAAGGCGTACTCCGCCAAGTGCAGAATGCGCGCGGGCGAAGCGCCGGTGCGCAGCATATGGTAGAGAAAGAAATCGTGCAGCTCGTAAGGACCGACCAAGTCCTCCGTCTTTTGGGCGATCTCCCCGTCCTTGGCGGGCAGCAGCTCCGGCGAGACGGGCGTGAGGAGTATATCATTGAGCACGGCAGCAGTCTCCGCGTCGCAGCGGCGCATTTCGTGCTCCACGATATAGCGCACCAGCGTTTTCGGCACGGAGGCGTTCACACCGTACATGGACATATGGTCGCCGTTATACGTTGCCCAGCCGAGGGCAAGCTCTGACAAATCGCCCGTACCGACGACGATGCCGCCGGTCTCGTTGGCAATGTCCATGAGCACCTGTGTGCGCTCGCGCGCCTGACAGTTTTCATATGTTACATCGGTGATCCTCTCGTCGTGCCCTATGTCGGCAAAATGCTGACGGACAGCGGCGCTGATGTCCACCGTGCGGAAAGTGACGCCAAGGTTCTCGCAGAGCTTTTCAGCGTTGCTGCGCGTGCGCTTTGTCGTGCCGAAGCACGGCATGGTGACGGCGATGATGTCCGTCCTCGCCCGGTGCAGCGCATCCATCGCCCGCACCATGACCAGCAGCGCCAGCGTGCTGTCAAGCCCGCCGGAAATGCCCACAACTATCTTCGGGCAGCTTATATGCTCAATGCGGCGCATGAGTCCGTCCGACTGTATGCGCAGTATCGCCTCGGCGCGCCCTGCGAGGATCTCCCCGTCCGAGGGGACGAAAGGGTGGCGCGGGATATGGCGCGTGAGCGCCGTGTCGGTCATGCTCTGGCTGAAATATATGCGGCGGCAGTCTGGCGCGGCGCTCTCGTCAAAGCTGGTGCACATATGGCGCGCGCTCGTGATGCGCAGCATGTCCAGCTCCGTCGCGATGAGCGTTTCGGGCGCATACGGCTCTTTCTCCGCGACCCTTGAGCCGTTTTCGTACACGAGACAGTGCCCGGAGAATGAAAGATCCTGTGTGGACTCGCCATGCCCGGAGCTTGCATAGATATATCCGCAGATGAGGCGTGACGATGCCGACGCGACGAGCAGCCGCCTGTAATCGTCCTTGCCGATAAGCTCGTTCGACGCGGAGAGGTTCGCCACGACCGTCGCCCCGGCGAGGCACAGCCCCGTCGCCTCCGGCACGGGCGACCAGAGATCCTCGCATATCTCCACGCCGAGCACAAAGCTCTCCATTTCCCGGCAGCAGAACAGCAGCCGCCGTCCGAACGGGACGCGCTCCCCCGCTATCTCTATCGTGTCCTCGCCGCAATAGTCCGCGCCGGAGGTAAACTGGCGCATTTCGTAAAACTCCGCATAATTCGGCAGCGCAACCTTTGGCACGATGCCGAGCACATGCCCGTCCTGCACCACGGCGGCGCAGTTATACAGCTTGCCCAGTACGCGCACGGGCAGACCCACCGCGGCAATGCAGCGCTTCCCCACCGTATACTCGCGCAGTGCGGCGAGCGCCTCCGCAGACGCGCGCAGCAGCATATCGGAATAAAACAGATCACCGCAGGTATATGCGGAGAGGAAAAGCTCCGGCAGGACGAGTAGATTCGCCCCCATGTGCTCCGCCTCGTCAAAGCATTCCTTTGCCTGCGCAAGATTGAACACCGTGTCGCCCACGCGCAGCGCGGGGCTTGCCGCCGCGACCTTGATAAATCCGTATTTCATGCCATGTCTGCCTCCTGTGCTCTCATTTGCATAGATTTTAATCCCGCGCACCGCCCGTGTCAACAGAAAATTATAGGCGTGCAAAGCTTTGATACGGTTAACGCGAGGTTATGGGTTTACATACAATCTTCCCAATGCATTCTCCTTTTTCTCTTCCATATTGCCGTATTAAGCTCTGCGTAATCAATCTTGACTTCTTTTCTTTCGGTATCAACCACGACGCATGAAAATGATGTAGGGGATCAGAGATGCGCGTGTGGGTGACAGTTACCGGAGAAGTCATCTCCTACCAACGTCTTTTTACAATCATGCCATACTCAATTGGGGACTTTGGTAGCTCCTCGCCCAATATTTTCTTCACACACAAACATGGCAGATTGACTCCTGCGTAATAAAACGCTGGTATCCATGGGTTATGTACTCTATTTGTAGTCCTTTTTTCAACATTCTGAGTAATGAAATCTCAATGATTATTTATCTAAAACCCTAAATTTCCCCCAGAAATTCCCATCTCTTTGACATTCCTTACAGCTTTGTTCTCTATTAATTCTCCATTTTCTAAGCCATATCTCCTGATACGGTTGTTATAAACGAAGCTGAGCTCATCAATGGATTGTAAACGCGGGGATTTTGATAAAATAATAAGACCATTCGCTTTTTCTTGACAAATATATGCTTTTGCGTTAGAGTAGATTTATATTTTGTGCATATTCGTGTAC
>CAVGKI010000202.1:0-2754 GCA_963629655.1 Butyricicoccaceae bacterium
ATCGCATACAGACCCGTCCGCAAAAAGGGCACCGCGATGACGGCGCTCATCACCGCCATCGCCATGAGCCTCTTCCTTGAAAACCTCGCGCAGGCGATCCCCGCCATCGGACCGAATCCCAAGGTCGCAAGACAGATTTTTGCCTCCGGCGGCATAACCGTCGGCTCGGTGACGATGGAATACACCACCATCATCACGATCGTCATCAGCGCCGTTGTGATGATAGTGCTCTATGAGTTCACGCAGAAAACGCGCGTCGGGCGCGCGATGCGCTGTGTTTCCGAGGATAAGGCAGCCGCGACGCTCATGGGCATCAACGTCAATCGCACCATACTTTTGACCTTTGCCATAGGCTCCGGGCTTGCGGCTGTCGCGGCGCTGATGTACATGGCGCAGTACCCCAAGGTGTATACGACGATGGGCTCGCTCCTCGGCTTAAAGGCGTTCGTCTCCGCTGTTCTGGGCGGCATCGGGATAATCCCCGGCGCGGTGCTCGGCGGCATAGTCATCGGTCTGGTGGAGTCCTTCACCACAAGCTACATATCCTCCAGCATGGCGGACACGTTCGTGTTCCTTATCCTCATTATTGTTCTTGTTATCAAGCCCGCCGGAATACTCGGCAGAAACGCAGGTGAAAAGGTATGAAAAAGAGCAAAACCGCGCGCGGTTACTTTCTCAACACCGCCGTCATCGTCATACTCTTTACGGTGTTTCAAATCATCACCGCCTCGTTCGGCAGCACGGGCGGATTCAAGCTCGTGCTCGCGCCGTGCCTGTGGCAGTGCTGCTATCTCATCATTCTCGCCGCGTCCCTCAACCTTGTGCTGGGCTTCCTCGGTCAGCTTTCGCTCGGTCACTGCGGGTTTATGGCAATCGGCGCTTATACCGCCGCGCTCATCAGCCTTGCGTGCGAGCGCGCGGGCGTGTTCGAGGCGCAAAAGGGTGCGGCGTTCATCCTCGTGCTCTTTGGCTGCATTCTTGCGGCGGGGCTGCTGGCGGCGCTCGTCGGGCTGCTGCTCGGCATTCCGGCGCTGCGCCTCAAGGGCGACTATCTCGCCATCATCACGCTGGGCTTCGGCATGATAATCATCAACGTCATCAATAACCTCCCGTTCTGCGGGCAGGACGGGCTTGCGCTCGGCTCTGCCGCCGCGTCGCTGTACAAAAACGGTCTGGGCTTCGGCAGCAAGGGGAAGGTGACGTATCTGTGGGCGGCGCTGCTCGTGACCATCATATGCCTGACGCTGATGTTCATGTTTGTGCGCTCCAAATACGGGCGCGCGATACGCGCCATACGCGACGATGAGATCGCCGCGTCCGCATCGGGCATCAACACCTCGTTTTACAAGGTGCTCACATTTGCCTATTCGGCGTTCTTTGCCGGCATCGCCGGCGCGCTGTATGCCTGCGCAAACGCAACGCTGTCAACCGCGTCCTTCGCCTTCACCAACAGCGGCATATTGAACTCCACGTTCGTGGTCGTGATGGTGGTGCTGGGCGGCATGGGGTCAATGACCGGCTCTATTGTTGCGGCGGTGATAATGTTCCTCGTCAACTACGAGATAAAGAACGGCGCATGGGTCGCCGCGCTCCCCTCCTCTGTCAGCGGCGTGTTTGAATACCCCATGCTCGTTTACGCGCTGGTGCTCATTATCGTCATCATGTTCCGCCCCAAGGGCATATTCGGCAGCTATGAGTTTTCGCTGCAAAATCTTATCCCCGACATAAAGGCGGCGCACGCCGCGCGTGCCGCAGAAAAGAAAGAGCGGAAGGAGGCGGCAAGTCATGGCTGAGAGCGAGAGAACGCCGGTGCTTGAAACGCGCAGGCTCGGCATAAGCTTTGGCGGTCTTAAGGCAGTCAATGATTTCAACATCAAGATATACGAGGGCGAGCTTGTAGGGCTCATCGGTCCGAACGGTGCGGGCAAGACCACGGTTTTTAACCTCCTCACGGGGGTCTATGTCCCGACGGAGGGCACGGTCATGCTTAACGGCGTTCCCCTCAACGGCAAGAAATCCTATCAGTTCGTCGAGGCGGGCATTGCCCGCACGTTCCAGAACATCCGCCTCTTCAAGGAAATGAGCGTTATCGAAAACGTCAAGGCGGCGTTCACGAAGGACATACATTATAATCTCTTTGACGCAAGCTTCCGCACGCCGAAGTTCTGGAAAACGGAGCATGAAATAACAGAGAAGGCAACGGAGCTTTTGAAGCTGTGCCGTCTGGACGATGTGGCGGATGTCCCGGCTTCCGGGCTGCCCTATGGGCGGCAGCGCAAGCTGGAGATCGCCCGCGCGCTCGCGACGAACATGAAGGTGCTGCTGCTCGACGAGCCGGCGGCGGGCATGAACCCCACGGAAACGGCGGAGCTTGTCGAGTGCATCAACACGATACGCGACCGCTTCGGCGTGGCGATACTGCTCATCGAGCACGATATGTCGCTCGTGATGAACGTGTGTCAGCGCATACAGGTGATAGACTATGGGCAGACGATCGCCGCCGGACTTCCGGAGGAGATCGCAAAGAACCCCAAGGTCGTCGCGGCGTATCTTGGCACATGAGGAGGATGAAATATGCTTGAGATAAAGGATCTGAACGTGTTCTACGGCGCGGTGCACGCGATAAAGGGCATATCACTGAATGTCGAGCAGGGCGAGCTCGTCTCGCTCATCGGCGCAAACGGCGCGGGCAAGACCACAACGCTGCACGCCATCTCCGGGCTTATTCCCGCCGCCTCCGGCACGATAGAGCTG
>CAVGKI010000203.1:0-2656 GCA_963629655.1 Butyricicoccaceae bacterium
TCTGCCCCCGCCTTTGACGCGGAATACGGCGAGTTGGGGGCGATGGGCGTGGTCTCGATGAACATGCCGGTCTTGCCCAGCGCGCCGTAGACCTCATCGGTGGACACCTGAAGATATACAACGCCCTCGCGGTATTCGCGCGAATACTTGTTGTCGGGGTCGAGCTTCCAGTGGCGCTTGGCAGCGTCGAGCAGCGTCTGCGTGCCGACGATGTTTGTGGTGAGGAACAGCTCCGGCTCAAGTATGCTGCGGTCAACATGCGACTCCGCCGCAAAGTGGACGGCCGTGTCAAAATCGTACTTGTCGAATATATCGCCGACAAGCTGCTTGTCGCGTATGTCGCCGTGGACGAACACATAGCGCCTGTCCCCCTGCACGGGCAGCAGGTTTTCAAGATTTCCCGCATAGGTCAGCAGGTCGAGATTGACAAGCAGCTCTATATCCTGCTTTTCACGCAGTATGTACTGCACAAAGTTTGAACCGATGAAGCCCGCGCCGCCGGTAACAAGAACCCTCTTCATATTTCGCCCTCCGCAACACGTTTAAGGTATTGACCGTAATCGGTCTTGAGCATGGGCTGCGCCAGTGCGAGCAGCGCGTCCGCCGTGATGTACCCCATGCGGTATGCGATCTCCTCCACGCAGGCAACGTACATTCCCTGACGCGACTGCACGATCTGCACGAAGTTTGCCGCCGCCAAAAGATTTTCATGCGTGCCCGTGTCGAGCCACGCAAGCCCGCGCCCGAAAAGCTTGACCTTGAGCTTGCCGCGGCGGAGATACTCGTTATTCACGCTTGTTATCTCCAGCTCGCCGCGCGGCGACGGCTTGACGCTCTTTGCGATGGAGACAACATCGTTGTCATAGAAATAAAGCCCCGGCACGACATAGTTGGACTTGGGGTGCTTCGGCTTCTCCTCGATGGAGACGACGTTGTGCGCCGCGTCGAACTCCACAACGCCAAGCCCCGTCGGGTTCGGCGTATAGTACCCGAAGATGACGGCACCCTCGGTGAGCTGCGCCGCATCCTTCACGCCGATGCTTATGCCGCCGCCGTAAAAGATATTGTCGCCAAGTATGAGGCAAACGCTGTCGTCACCGATGAAATCCTCCCCGATGATGAACGCCTCGGCAATGCCGCGCGGCGCGGACTGCACCTTATAGCTCAGCTCAAGCCCCAGCCAGTGCCCGTCGCCCAGCAGCTCCTGAAACGCGCCGAGGTCACGCTCGGTCGAGATGATGAGTATCTCGCGTATACCGGCGAGCATGAGCACCGAAAGGGGGTAATATATCATGGGCTTGTCGTATATCGGAAGTATCTGCTTTGATATGGAGCGGGTGATGGGGTAAAGCCGCGAGCCTGTGCCGCCGGCAAGTATTATTCCTTTCATATCCGCGTTCCCTTTCTGTGAAATCATATATAATTATACACTTCTCTTCTCTATAACGCAAGCCATAATGCAAAAGGGAACAAATTGTGAACAAAGCATTGCCGGCGCTTGTAAGAGTGAGGAAACGATGATATAATATGGTTTTGAAAAAATATTATCAACATGGAGGCTTTACCATGACCAGAATAGACATATTTTCCGGCTTTCTCGGCGCGGGAAAAACAACGCTCATCCGCAAGCTTATTGCGGAGGCGTACAAGGGCGAAAAGCTTGTACTGATAGAAAACGAGTTCGGCGAGATCGCCATTGACGGCGGCTTTCTCAAGGATGCCGGCGTGGAGATCACCGAGATGAACTCCGGCTGTATCTGCTGCACCCTCGTGGGCGATTTTGAAAAGGCGCTGAAAAAAGTCATGGACGAGTACGCGCCCGACCGCATCATCATCGAGCCGTCCGGCGTTGGCAAGCTCAGCGATGTGGCGCGCGCGGTGGAGCAGGTCGAGGGCACGTCCGTCGGTGCAAAGGTGACCGTTGTGGACGCGGGCAAATGCCGCATGTATATGCGCAACTTCGGCGAGTTTTTCAACGATCAGGTCGAGAACGCGGACATTATCGTCATGAGCCGCACCGATACCGCGCCAGAGAGCAAGGTCGTCGCGGCAAGCGAGCTTCTGCGCAGGCTCAACCCGAGCGCAAGCCTTATCACCACACCGTGGAGCAAGCTCGACGGTATGCAGATAAAGGCGGCGATGGACGGCGATGCGCTGCAAAAAGAGATGGAGCATATGGAGCATGAGGCGCACGAGCACCATCACCACCATCATGACCACGAGGACGACGAGTGCTGCTGCGGTCACGACCATGAGCATGAGCACCACCATGACCACGAGCATGAGCATGAGCACGGCGATGGCTGCACCTGCGGTTGCCATGACCATGATGAGCATGACCACAACGGGCATCATCACCATCACCATGCCGACGAGGTGTTCACCTCTTGGGGCGTGGAGACACCGAAGAAATTCACCGAGGCGGCGCTGCGCGCCATGCTCGACGAGCTTGCCGACAGCGGCAAATTCGGCACTATCCTGCGCGCGAAGGGCTTTGTCGACGCTGCCGACGGCGAGTGGATATACTTTGACTATGTTCCCGGCGAGGCTGACATCCGCCGTGGGAGCGCCGCCGTCACCGGCCGCCTGTGCGTGATCGGCTCAAAGCTCAACGAGGCGGCGCTGAAGGAGCTGTTTGAGATTGAGTAAGAAAACG
>CAVGKI010000204.1:0-2651 GCA_963629655.1 Butyricicoccaceae bacterium
GCATCCTCGATGATGTATACCTTGCGCGCTGCCTCATTGGGCAGCACAACGCAGTCCGCCGCCATTTCCCGCACCTGGTCGACGGTTATCTCTTTCTTCGCGTGCCCCTTGTCATCCGTCAGGCGGCGTACGGAGATAACGTCGGGATGTATGCCCGTGAGGGCTTTCCGGCAGTCGCGGCATACGCCGCAGGGGGGCGTACCGGGTGCGGTGCACACGGCAGCGGCGGCAAGACGGCGTGCCGCAGACACAGCCTCACTGCGCTCCGGCGCGGCGAGGATATATGCGTGTGAAAGATGCCTCGCGTCCGAGATCTGCATTTCAGCCATGCCAGCCCTCCGCAAAAGTACATAGTGAACATATTCTGCAACCATGGTTTGTTTGAAAAATAGCGGAATGCACAAATGGCGAGAAATTTTTACGCCGGTCAAGGCAATTTATTACAGGAATACTTTGTGTATTGCAAGAAAAATTAACGCAGAGCGGCGCAAAAAGATCCGCCGGTTGAGCGTTCTGTCGTTTTTCAAACATACCCTAATTTTCAAACAAGCCCTAATATATTTTACATTTTTGTGCGCGTATAGTCAATATTTATTTGACCTTCGTGCACGACAATGCTGTGGGTCATGCTGTTATTTGGCAAGGAGCTTTGATAAATTTCCAAAGGCAACGCCGCACAATACGCCTGCGACATCTGCCGGATAATTTGCGCTCTGATTTTATGAGCTTTTTTTGAAATACATAAAGTATTCCCTGCGAAAAAGTGCCGTTATCAGAGCCAAAATTCTCTCGCCAGTTGTCTTTGCCGCATTATGCGGTATTGCCTAAAGATATCATTCTATTTCATGCCGCCCGAAGCGCGCGCGCACCTCGTTCATCCGCCCGCAGCCGAGTCTTCCCTCCGGGCAATAGCCCTTGACATAGCACGACGGACCGAGCGCATCGAAGAGCGCAGGGAAGCTGCCGCGCAGGAGAGAGAGCATACCCACGGCGATTTTGCGTATCTCCCACTGTGCACGCTCGCAGCTACGCAGCTCGCAGAAGAGTGCAAGCTCGCGCGCATTCATCGAGGACAGCACGTCCGTCAGCGTCCCGCTGAGCAGGAAATACTGCCGGTGCGCCGCGATGACTGGGCTTCCCGCGTTGGCAAGCAGCGTGGCATAGGCATGCTCGACCGCCTCGGTGTAGACCCTGCGCATGGCGGTATCGGCAGCCACGGATGCAGGCATTATCATGCGCCCCGCCGAGATGCTCCTCAGCTCCGGCACTATCACGGACTGCATCCTGTGCCGCACAAGGTGCGTTATACCGGGCAGCGTTATGTCATGTATCGCAAAGCCGTAGCTTATCAGCTCCAGCTCGCGCGCTCTCGCATCCGTAAAGAGCGCGGCGCAGCCGCTCTCGCCGCGCCTGTTTATTCTCATCGCGGCGGCGAGGATATTCTCCGGCGCGGCAGGCGCTTGCAGCAGCTCCGCCCGTCCGACATCCTCGGCAGCGACAAGCTGCGGCATGGTCGGCTTCACCGTGGCGGGCAGCTCCGGCACGGCGGCGTACAGCGCCTTCTGTGAGGCAAGATATTTCTCAAAGCACGGGAAGAGCGCAAGAAGCTGCTCCTCTAGCTGGCGGGAAAGCTCACCCAGCTCCGGCACGGTACGCCCGCGCCCGGCGCTCATGTCGGCGATCATGCGGATAAGCTCGCGCGCGTTCACCGTGCAGTAAAAATTGCTGCAGAACGAGTATGGGAGCACGAAGCGCGCGTCCTCCTTGGGGATGCCGCCGTCGAGAAGCTGCTTGTACGCGGCAAAAAGCGCGTCCATATAATCGCAGTACAGCTTTTTTTCATCGCTGTCGAGCCCGTCGGGTATGTAATAGCCCAGCCCGCCGAAGTCCACATACCGGCGCGACTTCACCGTGAATGAGGCAAGGCGGTGCTCGATGAAATACTCCTCCGCGTATACCGATACGTCGCGCAGCGCGAGCGTGAACACCGCGTGCTCTATCACGGAGCTGTGCCCGGAGTTGAGCACCTTTCCGATAAGCCGGCGGTTTGCGTCGCTGTCCGTCGCGCCGTCGAACAGTTCGAAAGCGTTGCCGGCGGTGGTGGATATTTTCGCGGCGGCGGCGCATGCCCTCTCGCCGTATATATTGTGGCTCACTATTCTCGCATTTGTGTATTCCGGCATTTATCTGTCCTCCGTTTTCATGCTGCCCTTGATTATAGCGTATATTCTGCCATATTTCAATATCGCATCTGGTCATATATTTTTGAATCAAATTGATACTTGAATATAATCAGTGCGGAGATTATATTAAGAATATAAATATAGTAGTATAAAAACAGGAGGTGCAGATATTATGAAACATGATAAACTCATAAGGCTTGTGCTGGCGGCGCTGTTTGCCGCGCTCACCTGCGTTGCGACTGTGCTTGTCCATATCCCCATGCCCGCCACGAACGGGTACATCAACCTCGGCGACGGCATGGTGCTGCTCGGCGCGTTCCTGCTCGGTCCGGCGTACGGCTTTGCGGTGGGCGGGCTTGGCTCCGTGCTGGCAGATGTGTTGCTCGGCTATGCCGCCTATGCGCCCGGTACATTTATCATAAAGGGGCTGACGGCGCTCACCGCCGCGCTCATCCTGCGCGCGTTCTC
>CAVGKI010000205.1:0-2644 GCA_963629655.1 Butyricicoccaceae bacterium
CTCTGATTAACTAATTTCTACCGTGCAGGTGTCCAACTTGCACTTGCAATTTGCGAAACAAATAACATTACTATATAAATATAATCGGAGGCTCAAATGAACAATTCAAGAAGCCCAATGTACTGCCTCATCGCGGCGATCGTTTGGACGGTCATTGCCGCGGCAGCGCTCGTGGTGCTGTTTTTCTACACCACTGCGGGGACGTTTGCAAAGCTCTGCGGTCTTGCGCTCATCACCATGTGCATTGCCGCACAGTGGCTGCGGTACAGCCGCGTGAAATGACCATGAGACTCACGAATATTTCGGAGATACGGGAGCTTCTTGCCCGACACGGCTTCCGCTTTTCCAAGTCGCTGGGACAGAACTTCCTCGTGGCTGACTGGGTGCCGCGCGACATTGCCGACGCTGCCGAGTTGGACGGCGGCACAGGCGTGCTGGAGATAGGACCGGGCATCGGCTGCCTGACGCAGGAGCTGAGCGAGCGGGCGGGAAAGGTCGTCGCGGTGGAGCTGGACGGCACGCTGCGCCCCGTGCTGGCGGAGACGCTGGCGGGGCTGGAGAATGTCGAGGTTGTGTACGGCGATATCCTCCGGCAGGATCTCACCGCGCTGACTGGGGAGCATATGCCGGGGCTGCGCCCCGTCGTGTGCGCGAACCTCCCGTACAACGTCACCACCCCGGTGCTCACAAGGCTTATAGAGAGCGGGCTTTTCGACACGGTCACGGTCATGATACAGCGCGAGGTTGCCCGGCGCATCTGCGCCGCGCCGAACACGCCCGATTACGGCGCGTTCGGCATCTTTGTGCAGTGGCACATGACGGCAGAGCTGCTGTTCGATGTGCCGCCCGGCTGCTTCATCCCGCAGCCGAAGGTCACCTCCTCCGTCATACGCCTCACGCGCCGCACCTCGCCGCCGTATGCGGTGCGTGACGAAAAGCTTCTCATGCGCATTGTCCGTGCGGCGTTCAACCAGCGGCGCAAGACACTTGTCAACGCGCTCAGCGCCGGTCTGGGGCTGGACAAGGCGCTTATCTGCACCGCGCTGACGGACTGCGGGCTCGACGAGCGTGTGCGTGGGGAAGTGCTCAGCCTTGCCGAATTTGCCACGCTGTGTGAAAGAATTAACGATTTGTGCACTATATCGCCGCCGTGATGTTAAATGCGATAAAAAAAATATATATTTGTGCACAAAATCTATTGATTATTTATGACAGTTCGTGTTATTCTAAGTAATGGCTGATTAGATATTTCGACATAAGAAAGGATCAAAAAAAGAATGAGTAAGAAATACGTCTATTTGTTCTCCGAGGGCAACGCCACCATGCGTGAGCTCCTGGGCGGTAAGGGTGCAAACCTTGCGGAGATGACCAATATCGGTCTTCCCGTGCCTCAGGGCTTCACCATCACCACCGAAGCCTGCACCCAGTACTACGAAGATGGCCGCAAGATAAACGACGAGATCATGAGCGAGATCATGGAATACGTCGAGAAGATGGAGAAGCTCAACGGCAAGAAGTTCGGCGACCTTGCCAACCCCATGCTCGTCTCCGTCCGTTCCGGCGCGCGCGCATCTATGCCCGGCATGATGGACACCATACTCAACCTTGGTCTGAATGATGACGTTGTCGCCGCCATGATCAAGGGCAACCCCGATCCGAAGTTTGAGCGTTTTGTATACGACTCCTACCGCCGCTTTATCCAGATGTTCTCCGATGTCGTCATGGAAGTCGGCAAGAAGTATTTTGAGCAGCTCATCGACGAGATGAAGAGCGCCAAGGGCGTTACCTCCGACCTGGAGCTTGACGCTGCCGACCTCAAGAAGCTTGCCGAGCAGTTCAAGGCAGAGTATAAAAAGCAGATCGGCGAGGACTTCCCCTCCGACCCCAAGACCCAGCTTTACGAGGCTATCCGCGCGGTGTTCCGCTCTTGGGACAACCCCAGAGCCAACGTCTACCGCCGCGACAACGACATTCCCTACTCCTGGGGCACTGCCGTCAACGTCATGCCGATGGTGTTCGGCAACCTCAACGAAAATTCCGGCACCGGCGTTGCGTTCACCCGCGACCCCGCCACCGGCGAGAAGAAGCTCATGGGTGAGTTCCTTGTCAACGCACAGGGCGAGGACGTTGTCGCCGGCGTGCGCACGCCTATGCCCATCGCCCAGATGGCGGAGCAGTTCCCCGAGGCTTATGCCGACTTCGTAAAGGTCTGCGGCATACTTGAGGATCACTACCGCGATATGCAGGATATGGAGTTCACCGTCGAGAACGGCAAGCTCTATATGCTCCAGTGCCGCAACGGCAAGCGCACAGCGCAGGCTGCGCTCAAGATCGCCTGCGACCTTGTTGACGAGGGCATGATCGACGAGAAGCAGGCCGTGCTCATGATCGACCCCAGAAACCTCGACACTCTTCTCCACCCCCAGTTCGACACCGCCGCCCTCAAGGCTGCGACTCCGATGGGCAAGGGTCTCGGCGCTTCCCCCGGCGCTGCCTGCGGCAAGATCGTCTTTACCGCCGAGGATGCAAAGGCTTGGGCTGCCCGCAAGGAAAAGGTCGTTCTCGTCCGTCTTGAGACCAGCCCGGAGGATATCGAGGGCATGAAGGCGGCACAGGGCATCCTGACCGTTCGCGGCGGCATGAC
>CAVGKI010000206.1:0-2636 GCA_963629655.1 Butyricicoccaceae bacterium
ACACATTGCCGTGCCGAAGCGGCGCGTCGGCTTATAGAGCGTCAGCAGCAGCGACAGGAAAATCAGCGGCAGCCCGCCCTTGCCGAGGAACGAAATAAACTCAAAAAACGGCGTGAAAAATCCGCTGCCCCAGTTGTAAAGCTGGTGCACCGCGAGTGTGACGCTCTGGTCAAAGCCCGCAAAGACCGTGTTCAGCCATATTGCGGAAGCAGTAATTTCCATGTTGAGACCTCCGATTATTCGTCTTATCCAACAGCTATCATACCACAATGCCGCCCTCCGCGTCTACTGCCAAATTGCATATTCGCCTCAAAACGGCGCAAAATAAACCGCGTACCACATATTATCAATGGAGGCAGCAACATGAAAAAAATATTCGTTTCCATCCTCGGCATTGTCCTCGCGCTGTCTATGTGCGCGGCGCTGTGTCCCGGCGCGCTTGCGGCGGAGACTGACACCGTGTCTGCCGCGCCGGTTGCGGAGAATCTTGAGCTAAAGACATATCAAAATGTCTCCGTCGGCGGCAGCCTCTGCGCCTATGACCCGGACGGCGGCGCGCTTGAGTACACCATCACCACCCAGCCCGTCAAGGGCACGATAGAGCTCGGCGAGGACGGCAGCTTTGTCTACACCCCGCGCGAGAACAAGAAAGGGCGCGATTACTTCGGCTACAAGGCGGCGGATGCCGACGGCAACCTCTCGCAGGAGGCAACGGTCATTATCAAGATAGAAAAGGCGAAGAAGGACGTGCTCTATTCCGATATGCGCGGCAGCGCGGATGAGTATTCCGCCGTGCTGCTGAGCGAGCGGGAGATATTCACCGGCGAGCGGATCGGCGGCAGATACTGCTTCAGCCCGGAAAAGAGCGTCACGCGCGGCGAGTTTTTGAGCGTGTGCATGCTCGCAGCGGGTGAGAGCGCCGTTGATGCCGTGCTCTCCACCGGGTGCGCGGACGATGCGGACATTCCCGCGTGGATGAAGGGCTACGTCGCGGCGGCGGCAATGCGCGGCGTGAGCGCCGCAGCCTCCGGCGCGGTGTTCGCGGCGGACGAGCCAATAAGCGAGACGGAAGCCGCGCTCATGCTCGACAGCGTCATGAATGTCACGAGCGTGTCGTATATCCCGTTGGATGCGGAGCTTGACACAGCCACGGCGCAGGCGTGCGCCAACCTCACGGCGTGCGGCGTGCTCGACGGTGCGCAGTCTGCCACGGTGCTCACGCGCGGCGCGATGGCGCGTATGCTCTCCGCCGCAGTCGCGGTGCTGGAAAACAGATAAATGCAGCAGGCGGGGGGCAGGAGTATTGCACCCCGCTCTTGACTTTTCCTGTGTAAAACGGTAAAATGCAAAACAAGAAGCGGTATCGCGCCGCACGGGAATGAAAAACCGTTTAATGTCTGCGCGCAGACCGCACGCAGATATTTTCGCGGGAAAAGGGAGAGGTATACAAGATATGAAACAAAAAAAGAACACCAAGAGCTTCGGCAGCCGCTGGGGCTTCATTCTCGCTTCGGTCGGCTCGGCGGTCGGCATGGCAAATGTGTGGGGCTTCCCCAACAAGATGGGCAGCAACGGCGGAGGGGCATTTCTGCTGATATATCTGCTGTTTGTCGTGATTTTCAGTTATGTCGGGCTTCCGGCAGAGTTCGCGATGGGACGGCGCGCCGCCACCGGCACGCTCGGCGCGTACGCCAATGCGTGGGCGACGCGCGGCGAAAAGGCGGGCAAGGTCGGCGGTATACTCGGCTGGCTTCCGCTCGCGGGGTCGATGTGCATCGCCATCGGCTATGCTGTCATCATCACATATGTGCTCAAGGCACTGGTGGACTCGCTCGTCGGCACGCTCATGACCGCAGACAGCGCCGCGTGGTTCTCCTCGTTCTCCGCGCAGCCGTACTCCGTTATCCCGTATCACATCATTGTCGTCGTCGGCACGCTGCTCACGCTCTTCTTCGGCGCACACAGCATAGAAAAGAGCAACAAGGTCATGATGCCGCTCTTTTTCATCATCTTTTTGGTGCTGGCGGTGCGCGTGGCGTTTCTGCCCGGCGCGGCGGAGGGCTACCGCTTTATGTTTACGCCCCGCTGGGAGGCGCTGAAAGACCCGATGATATGGATATGGGCGATGGGGCAGGCGTTCTTCTCCCTCTCCGTCACCGGCAGCGGCATGATCGTTTACGGCGCGTATCTCTCCAAGGAGGAGGACGTTGTGGACGTGTCGCAGAACACCGCGCTGTTCGACACCATTGCCGCCGTTGTCGCGGCGCTCGTCATCATTCCCGCGTGCTTTTCCTACGGGCTTGATGTCGGCGCAGGACCGAGCCTGCTGTTCGTCACGCTCCCCACGATTTTGCAGGACATTCACCTCGGTCGGCTCTTTGCTGTCATTTTGTACATAGCCATGATATTCGCCGGCGTAAGCTCGCTGCAAAATATGTTCGAGGCTGTGGCGGAGTCGCTGCTGCATAAGTTCCCCAAGCTCAGCCGCACGGCGGTGCTGCTCATACTGTGCGCGGTGTGCCTCGGCTTTGGCATCGGGATGGAGCCTATCTCCAAGTGGGGGCCGTGGATGGATCTCGTGTCCATCTACATCATTCCCATCGGCGCGACGCTCGGCGCGGTGTCGTGGTTCTACG
>CAVGKI010000207.1:0-2601 GCA_963629655.1 Butyricicoccaceae bacterium
CGCTGGTTTGTGGCATTTTTAACCGTCAACATTAGGTTGTCGAACAAGTCTAATAAATATAGCATCAGATACGGCGCTCGCGCTTGAGGCTGTCGTAATGTTTGTCGAGAAACGGCAGCACGACAGAGTGCATGAGCTTCATGTCGAGGTTGAAGTAATACACCGCGAACAGCCCGCCGAGCACGGCACTGAAAATGCCCAGCCCCTTGAAAATGTGTTTCATAGTCGTTCTCCTGTCAATAATAATATTGTATACCGATTTTATCATCTGCGCCGCTCCGCGTCAATCATCAACCGAGCGCGCCGTAAAAATCTACGGACGGGCGGCGCTGCATAATCCCGCACTGCTGAACATAGACTAGCCTTGGGTGATGAGTTTATGCCAAAAAAGCACGCAAGGCTATGGGCAACGGTCGTTTCGATTCTTATCCCGCTCGCGGTGGGCGGGCTGTCGGCACTGCTGACGAGGGACGGTATACGGCTGTTCGCGCTCATGAAAAAGCCGCCTCTCGCGCCGCCCGCATGGGTGTTCCCCGCAGCGTGGACGGCGTTGTATATCATGATGGGCATTGCCTCCTGCCTTGTGTACGTCTCCGGCGCGTCGCACGTGCGGCGTGAGCGCGCGCTGACGTTTTACGCCGTGCAGTTGGGTATGAATTTCTTCTGGTCGATAATATTCTTCTCGCTTGAGATGTATCTGACGGCGTTCATCTGGCTTGTCGGGATGTGGCTGCTGATTGTGATATGCACGGCGCTCTTCTGGCACATCGACCGCAGAGCGGGACGGCTCATGCTGCCGTATCTCGCGTGGGTCGCCTTCGCCGGATATCTGAACATGGGGATATTTTTGCTGAATTGATAAGAGTATTTGCCTTAATTTTCTTCAGCGCTCGGCGGGGAACTGCCGGGCGCTTGAGCATTTTCAGACGTTTGCTTGCGGTGTGTCTAAACAAAGTTTTAACAAGCGAAGAATTATTTCAATTATTCTAACCAAAAAACCTCCTTGCACACATTTTTTTAGTGTTTATCTTGCATATTTAACGCCGCTGTGATAAAATATCGACGAACAAAAAATAGCCGTTACTACGCAAGCTTTCAAGGGGGGACGCAAATGGAAAACAAAGCCAAGATTATCACGGTCGCAGGTAAGGGCGGGGTCGGCAAGACCTCTATCTCCGCTTCCATCGTGAGGCTTCTTGTCGAAAAATATCCCGACAAGAGAATACTCGCAATAGACGCGGATCCCGCTGTCGGTCTGTCCGTTGCTCTTGGCGTGGATGTTAAGCTGACGCTGGACGATATTCGCATGAACATCGTGGACAGCGTTGAAAACGGCGACACCAAGGAAGCGCTTGAGCTCCTTTCGGAGGCGCGCTTCAGGATCTTCGATGCACTGGTCGAGATGCCGGGGTTTGCTTTTCTCGCGATCGGGCGGCCGGAGAGCTCCGGGTGCTACTGCAAGGTCAACTCCTATCTCAAGGAGGTCATCGGCATTCTCGCAAACAGCTTTGACTATGTTGTCATTGACGGCGAGGCCGGTATTGAGCAGATCCAGCGCCGCGTCATGGAAAAGGTCACCCATCTGCTGCTGATCACCGATCAGAGCAAAAAGGGCGAACAGGTTCTTGAGACCATCAAAGGCGTGGCGGACGAGCTTATCAGCTACGACAAGATAGGCGTGATCGTCAACCGCATGACCAATCCCGAATTAAAGGATCTGGTCAGTGTTCCGGGCGTGGATATCCTCGCCTACATTCCCGCGGACAGCGGCTTTGCCGCAAACGATATCAAGGGCAAGAGCGTCCTTGAGCTGCCCGCAGATTCCGTTATGCTCAAGGGAGTGAAGGAAGCACTCCAAAAAATAGAAATTCTATAAAAGAGGTGTAACATTTGAAAGATCTTAAGCATCTGATCTACTTTGAAAGCCTGCTTGAGAACGCTGACAATGAACTGGTGAAACAGGCACAGGCCGACGGCGGCATCGCCCTCGGCTACACCTGCTATCACGTCCCCGAGGCGCTGCTGAATGTCGGCAACTGCTTCTCGGTTCGTCTGCGCGCTCCCAACACCGGCTCAATCGACATCGCCACCTACTATATGTCCAACTACACCTGCGAGTTCGCAAGGGCTCTCGTGGAGCGCGGCATTGAGGGCGGCTATCAGTTCCTCGACGCGATGATCGGCGTGGATGCCTGCTCGATGATGAACCGCGCGATGGAGCACTTTGAGATCCTCAACGTCAACGACAAGCCCAACTTCTTCGTCACCCATTGCGACATTCCCTATAAAATCACCGACTATACCCTTGACTCCTATGTCAAGCAGATGCGTCTGCGCGTGCTCGACAGAATCACCGAGGTCTTTGGCGTTGACACGTCCGATGCCGCCATACGCAAGGCGGTTGAGGAGCACAACGAGGTCTGCCGCATCATCTCCGAGATCGCCGAGATGCGCAAGGCGGAAAACCCCGTCATCACCGGCTACGAGTTCCACATTCTCAACCTCGTGACCTACACCTGCCCCAAGGCGCTCATCCTGCCGAAGCTGCGTGAGACTCTGGAGGAGCTGAAAAAGCGCAAGCCCGACAAGAAGCCTGCATTC
>CAVGKI010000208.1:0-2566 GCA_963629655.1 Butyricicoccaceae bacterium
CAAGCTCCGGGATCATGACGTATTCCAGCGCGTTGACGCGGCGGCGGGTCTTTTCGATCTCCTCCGCGAGCAGCTGCATGGTCTTTTCGACCTGTGCCAGCTCCAGCATATCCTCGAACACCTTTGCCAGCTTGTCCAGCGCATCGTCCAGCTCGCCGGAGGTCTGCGCGAAGCCGTAGGGGTATATCTCGCTTGGGTCGTCGCTCTTGGTCTTGAACGAGTAGACCGGGACGTTGACGCTCATGATGTTTCTGAACGTCATGCCCAGCTCCACACTCTGGCGCGGGTAGAGCAGCGCCTGCTCCAGCATCTCCGGGGACATGATGGCGCTTGCCACCTGAAGCGACGAGAACGCCGCCGTCAGCCCCTCCTCAACGCGGGTGCGGAGCTGCTTGTTGAGCTTGACCACGTCCATGAACTGGCGCATAAGCTCGTCGCGCTTGTCCTTGAGCAGCTTGTGCCCGCGCCGTGCGGTCTTGAGCCTGCCCTTGAGCTGATTGAGCACCATTCTGGTCGGGGTTATAGCAGTGCTTGCCAAAAAGCATCACCTCCGATTTCGTAAGATTTTATGGGTACGGTTCAGCATTTTGGACTTACTTCTTGGGCATATACTTGTCTATCATTTCGGGCTTGATGCGCTTGAGCTCGCGGCGCGGCAGTATGCTCAGAAGCTGCCAGCCGATGTCGAGCGTCTCCTCGATGGAGCGGTTGGTGTTGTTGCCCTGGCTGACATAGACCTTTTCAAACTCGTCGGCAAACTGCGCGAAGAGCTTGTCGTCGTCCGACAGCGCCGCCTCGCCCAGTATGGTCATGAGCTCCTTTGCGTCCTTGCCGCGTGAATAGGCGGCGAAGAGCTGGTTCATCGTGCCGGCGTGATCCTCGCGGGTCTTGCCCTCGCCGATGCCCTTGTCCTTCAGACGGCTCAGCGACGGCAGCACATCCACCGGCGGAACGATGCCCTTGCGGTGCAGGTCGCGGGAGAGGATGATCTGACCCTCGGTGATGTAGCCGGTGAGGTCGGGGATGGGGTGGGTCTTGTCGTCCTCGGGCATGGTGAGAATGGGGATCATGGTGATCGAGCCCTTCTTGCCCTGACGGCGACCGGCGCGCTCATAGAGCGTGGCAAGGTCGGTGTAGAGATAGCCGGGGTACCCGCGCCGGCCGGGAACCTCCTTCTTCGCGGCGGAGACCTCACGCAGAGCCTCGGCATAGTTGGTTATATCCGTCATGATGACGAGCACCTGCATATCCTTTTCAAAGGCGAGGTACTCCGCCGCCGTCAGCGCGACACGCGGCGTGGCGATACGCTCAACCGCAGGGTCATTGGCAAGGTTGGAGAAAACGACTGTGCGGTCGATAGCGCCGGTGCGGCGGAAGTCGTTGATGAAATACTCTGACTCCTCAAACGTGATGCCTATTGCGGCAAACACGACGGCAAACGTCTCGTTATCGCCGAGAACCTTTGCCTGACGGGTGATCTGCGCGGCGAGAGCCGCATGCGGCAGACCCGAGCCGGAGAATATCGGCAGCTTTTGCCCGCGCACGAGGGTGTTCAGCCCGTCGATGGTGGAAACACCTGTCTGTATAAACTCCGCAGGGTAGGCGCGGGCGGCGGGGTTCATGGGCAAACCGTTGATGTCCATATGCGCATCGGCAAGCACCTCAGGTCCGCCGTCGATGGGCATACCCATGCCGTTGAAAACACGGCCGAGCATATCCTCGGACACGGCGAGCTGCTGGGGATGACCGAGAAAGCGCACCTTGGACTCGGCAAGGTTTATCCCCTGCGCCGACTCGAACAGCTGCACGACGGCGCGGCTGCCCTCGACCTCAAGCACCTTGCAGCGGCGCACCTCGCCGTTGGGGAGCTCTATCTCGCCAAGCTCGTCGTAGGTGACACCCTCGACATCCTCAACGATCATAAGAGGGCTGGCGATCTCTTTTATTGTCTTATACTCTTTGATCATGCGTCCTCACCTCCGGCAATGACAGCCTCGATCTCCGCCTTCATCTCGGCGGCGATCGCGTCGTAATCGGCTTCAAAGGTCTTGGCATCCGCCATCTTCGCGCGGCCTATCTTCTCGCGCGCGCCGATGGTGAACAGCGCCTCCATATCCGCGCTCTTGTCAAGCGCGGCGCGGCACAGCGCGTCGTAGGACAGCACCATGTCCAGAAGTCTGAACTGCTTTGCGTAGGAGGAGTAAGCGTCCTCATCGACAAAGGCGTTCTGCTGCAAAAAGTCCTCGCGCAGCATCTTTGCCGTCTCCATCGTGAGACGGTCGGCGGGGGAGAGGGCATCCTGCCCGACGAGGCGGACAATCTCCTGCAGCTCGCTCTCCTCCTGAAGAATGTGCATCGCCTTTTCGCGGTTGGTCATATAGCTCTCGCCGAACTGCTCGGTGTACCACTGGCGCAGCGTGTCAACATACAGCGAGTAGCTTGTCAGCCAGTTGATGGCGGGGAAGTGGCGGGCGTAGGCAAGGCCGGAATCGAGCGCCCAGAACACCTTGACTATGCGCATCGTCGCCTGAGAGACCGGCTCGGATATATCGCCGCCCGGAGGCGA
>CAVGKI010000209.1:0-2542 GCA_963629655.1 Butyricicoccaceae bacterium
AAGCGGCGAGTGCCACGGCTCGCTGAAATTCTACGGCGTGGACTATGCGCAGGTGGACATGACACCCGGCGGTGAGCCGGATTATGCCGCCATCGCCCGCGCCGCCGCAGACGGCAAGGTCGCGGCGGTGATGATACAGCGCTCGCGCGGGTACGCCGACCGCAAGGCGCTCACCGTGGATGAAATAGGGGAGATCGTCAAAGCCGTCCGCGCGGTAAATCCGGCGGCAAGCATCATGGTCGACAACTGCTACGGCGAGTTTACGGATGTTATAGAGCCGACGCACGTCGGCGCGGACATTATCGCAGGGTCGCTCATCAAAAACCCCGGCGGCGGCATCGCGCCCACGGGCGGCTATGTCGCGGGGCGGGCGGAGCTTGTCGAGCGCGCCGCAATGCGCCT
Source organism: Butyricicoccaceae bacterium (assembly GCA_963629655.1). Lineage (GTDB taxonomy): Bacteria > Bacillota > Clostridia > Oscillospirales > Oscillospiraceae > Limivicinus. Next base: position 403 of record CAVGKI010000209.1, read on the forward strand.
GACAACGCCCGGCATCGGCGGCGAGTGCGGCGCGACGCTGGGCAGCAGCCGCCTTTTGTATCAGGGACTTTTCATGGCGCCGCACACCGTGGCGCAGGCGTTAAAGACGGCAGTGTTCTGCGCTGGAATGATGGAGGAGCTTGGCATACCGAGCTCTCCGGCGGTCGGGGAAAAGCGCTCGGACATCATACAGATGGTGCATCTGGGAAGTCCGAAGGCTATGGAGCGCTTTTGCCTTGGCATACAGTCCGGCGCGCCGGTGGATTCGTTCGTCACGCCGGAGCCGTGGCAAATGCCGGGGTATGACTGCCCGGTGATAATGGCGGCGGGTGCGTTCGTGCAGGGTGCGTCGATAGAGCTGTCCGCCGACGGACCGATACGCGAGCCGTATACGGTGTATATGCAGGGCGGGCTGACGTTTGAGTCGGGAAAGCTCGGAATAATGATGGCGGTCAGTGCAATGCTGGACGAATGACGCGCATATAATAATACATGGGGAGGTGTGCCCATGTATCGAAAACCGCTTTTTCGGCGCAGACCGCGCCGCGCATATACCACCGGAGCCGCATCTGCGGCGCACCGCGTACACTGCAGCACGCGGTATATCCTGCTTGTCGCGGCGGCGGTGCTCGTGCTTTTCGCTGTCAGCGCGTCGATATATCTCAAGAAAATATCAACGCAGATCGCCGTTGCCGACGCGAAGGACGTTATCACCGCCAAGGTAAACGAAGCCGTTATTCAGACCCTTGCCGAGGGCGACTATGACGGGGATTATTTCGTCACCTTTCAGAAGTCCGACAGCGGGGAGGTGTCCGCCATCAGCAGCAACATGGCGCGGATAAACGAGCTGTCGTCCAGGGTGCTTGAAAGAGTCGTCGGCTCGACAAGGGAGAACACCGTCACCATCGGCATACCGACAGGCAACCTCACCGGGGCAAGCCTCTTGATGGGGCGCGGTCCGAGAATACCCGTGAAAATCGTGGTGCTCTCCTCCTCGCGGGTGGAGTTTGACAACAGCATCGTCACCGCAGGCATAAACCAGACCAAGCACCAGATAACCCTCCGCGTCACGGTGGACATGGAGATACTCGTCCCGTGGGGGACGGAGAGCACTGAGGTTGGCACGGATGTGCTCATTGCCGACACGGTGATAGTCGGCAGAGTGCCGGATACATATTTGAATATGCAATAAGAAAGGCTTTAACTATGGACGCACAAAAGGAGATAACCAAGCTGCGCCGCGAGATAGAAAAATATGCGCGGCTCTACTACGTGTATGACAACCCCGCAGTATCCGACTATGAATATGACATGCTCATGCATCGCCTGATGGCGTTGGAGGAGAAAAATCCTGAGCTTATCACGCCCGATTCCCCGACTCAGCGCGTCGGCGGCGGGACATCAAGCCGGTTTGAGCCGGTCACGCACCAAGTCCCGCTGGCGAGCCTGACGGACGTTTTTTCATATGATGAGCTTTTCGCTTTTGGCGAGAGGATGGATTCTCTCGTCGCCGGTGCGCATGATTACTCCGTCGAACCGAAGGTCGACGGGCTGTCGATGTCGCTGGAATACGAAAACGGCGTGTTCGTACGCGGCGCGACGCGCGGCGACGGTATAACGGGCGAGAATGTGACGGAGAATTTGCGCACGGTGCGTTCGCTCCCTCTGCGCATAGAGGGCGCGCCGGAGCGGCTTGTTGTCCGCGGCGAGGTCTATATGTCCAAGGCAGTTTTTGCCGAGCTGAACGCACAGCGCGAGATAAATGGTGAGGCGCTGCTGTCAAATCCGCGCAACGCCGCCGCCGGGTCAATGCGCCAGCTTGACCCCAAGGTTGCCGCCTCGCGCAAGCTCGACATCGTTTTATTCAATATGCAGTATTCCTCTGATAATAAATATCAGACCCATATCCAGACGCTTGATGCGATGCGCGAAATGGGATTTCCGGTCATTCCGTATGCGCACTTTGACAATATCCGCGAGTGCATTGCACACATAGAGTGGCTCGGTGAGAACAGGGGAGAGCTACCCTACGACATGGACGGCGCGGTAATAAAGATAAATTCCCTCGCACAGCGTGAGGCGCTGGGCAGCACGGCAAAAGCGCCGCCGGCGCTTTTGCCGTGCTGCCCAGCGCCTCACG
>CAVGKI010000210.1:0-2540 GCA_963629655.1 Butyricicoccaceae bacterium
GGCGCACAGCTCAAATACTATGCACAGTGCGAGCATCAGTGCGAGAAACTTTTTCATTCTGGTTTTTCCTCCATAAAATTTTTGTATATTCAAAGGCTTTCGCCTAAGAATCCCCAATCAAACAGCCATCGTTCATGTGCATAATGCACATGAACGAAACGCGGCCGCGTTTCGTTTGCCCCTCCGGGCGGCATATTTCCGGCGTGAACTGCCGACTTATCCGTGATTATTCGTCTTTTTCGACATTTGCGGACGGCTTTCCATGCCGTTCCACATAAAAATTCTGTCTCTTTTGCACAGAACCTGTGCCTTCCGAACGTGTGTAATATACCACAAATTCACCTATGTGTCAACAAAGACGCGTCAAAACTTTTGCATATTCTCCTCGGTGTCACATTCTGCTTCTCCGCTTGCAATGTACAGGCGAAATATAGTATAATCACAATATATAATGTGATATATTTTACGGAGAACAACACCATGAACGAAAACGTTATAAAATTCTTTGAATTGTACGCTGCCGATCCCGCGCTCCGCGCACGTGTGGAGGAGGCGGAGGCGAGCTATCCCGGCTCACTGGAAATACGCGAGGCGCTGTGCGAGGCGGTACTGCTGCCCATCGCGCGGGAGGTCGGGCTGGCGTTCACGCTGGACGATCTGCGCCGGTACGAGACACGCAAGAAGATGGCGCGCGCCACGCAGAAGCCGGAGGAATGGCTTTCCGAGCCGATAGACGAGGGCGAGGATTACTGGCTGCTCGATCGCGGCTGGTCGGACGACGAGGCGAAGCTGTGCGGGGATAAATAATAATAGAACTAATAAAACGCAAAAATGCAGGGGTGCATATCTGCCCCTGCATTTTTCAGCATCCGCGCTTCGGTATGCCGCAGTATTGTTTATTCTTCTGCGGCGGCGAGGTGTTGGGTCTGCTCAATCTCCGTTATCATAGCGACGCGCGCGGCGTGTCGCCCGCCCTGAAACTCGGCATCAAGCCAAGCGTCGACGATCTCCTTGGCAAGCTCCGCGCCGACGATGCGCGCGCCGAAGCATATCATGTTTGCGTTGTTGTGCTGCTTTGAGAGGCGGGCGGTGGTCGGCTCGCTGCAAACGCAGGCGCGGATGCCGTTCACCTTGTTCGCCGCGAGGGATATACCCACGCCCGTGCCGCATATCAGCACGCCGCCGTCCACCGCGCCGGAGGCGACAAGCTTCGCCGCCTTATAGCCGCTGACGGGATAGTTGAAGCTGGCGGTGCTGTTCGTGCCGACATCGACGACCTCTATCCCGCGCTGCTCCAGATGCGCCTTTATCTCGTTTTTCATTTCGACCGCTGCATGGTCGTTGCCTATGACAAGCTTCATAATATTATGTTCTCTCCTGACCTACTATCAAATTTCAATAAGCTCATACTCTCTTGAGCCGATGCCGAGCGCCGCCGCAGCCTCGATGGTGTGAACGCCGTTGCGGCTCTCCACGCGCTCTGTAAAATGCGGCTTGCCGGGGTCGTCGGAGGCGTAGACAAGGTCAATGCACGCCTGATCCACCGCGACGGGGTCAAGCGAGGCAAGAATGCCGATGTCCGCCATGCATGGGTCCTCCGCCACCGCGCAGCAGTCACAGTCAACGGACATGTTCTTCATGACGTTGATGAACGCCATGCTGCCGCTAAAATACCCGACGACGGAGGATGCTGCATCCGCCATTGCTTCGAGGAAAGAGTCGTGGTCGGCAGTCCAGAGCTGCTCCGTGTCGCCCACGCCGTGTATATACGCCTTGCCGTAGGACGAGGCGCAGCCGATGGATAGCTGCTTGAGCGCGCCGCCGTAGCCGCCCATCGGATGCCCCTTGAAATGCGAGAGGACGAGCATGGAGTCATAATTTGCCATGTTCTTGCCGACGTAATTCTTCCTGATTTTTTTGCCGTCGGGAATATCGAGCACCATATCGGATCCTTCCGCGTCGAGGATATCGACAGCAAAGCTCTTGCTCCAGCCGTGCTCCGCCATGAGGGCAGCATGATGCTCTGTGGTGTCGCGCGCCCCCTCATACGCCGTGTTGCACTCGACCACAGTGCCGCCGACCTTCTCTATCATCGGCTTCCACATATCAGGACCGAGATAGTTCTGGTTGCCGCGCTCACCGGAATGCAGCTTCACGGCGACCTTGCCGGGGAGCGCCTTGCCAAGGCGCTCATACAGCTCGACAATCTTTTCCGGCGTTATCTCGCGGGAAAAATACACTTTGGGCTTCATCAGATTAGTATGACTCCTTTCAAATAGCTTTCTGTGAGCAAAACGCCATGCAAATAGCAGCCCTATTCACATGGCGTTCCGAGCGCGCAGCCCGTCCGCACGGGCGGACTGCGCATTATTCATATTCAGATATACCGATCAGCCGTTCTTGATGGCTGCCTGTGCGGCGGCGAGACGGGCGATGGGGACGCGGAACGGGCTGCAGGACACGTAGTCCAGACCGACCTTGTGGCAGAACTCGACGGAGCTGGGATCGCCGCCGTGCTCGCCGCAGATGCCGAGGTGCAG
>CAVGKI010000211.1:0-2532 GCA_963629655.1 Butyricicoccaceae bacterium
GCGCGGCGAAGATGCCGCCGACGGCGGCGCGGCAATAGGCGCGGCAAAGGACGGCAAGAGCGATAACATCGTTATCGAGAGCCCCACAAGCGCGGTTCTCCCCGTCACCGACAAAGACGGCTATACCTTCAGCATTGACGAAGGTGCAGGCGTTATCGTGACTGCCGGCAACTACTTCATCGGACCTGTTGAGGATATCAAGAAGGTCATCAGCACCGACCTCGACCCGGACATGACGATCCTCGTTCTGCCCGACGGCGAAATCTACGGTGTCCCCGAGGGCATGAGCGTCACCAACGAGACCGGCGATGACATCATCGTCAACGGTGTCACGGTCGCCGACGGCGAGACTTACAGGATTCCCTACAAGCCCGTGTCCGAGCCGGCCGCGAAGTACCGCGTCATTGAGGGCAAGGACAGCGAGTGGACAAAGGGCAGCAAGGACGTACTTGTGTTCAAGCTCAATTCCAACGCGCTTATCAAGGTGCTTATCGACGGCGTTGAGGTCGAGTTCACAATCGATGAGGACGGCTACGTCACCATCGACGCGGAGGTGCTCACCGCGCTCGACGCGGGCAAGCACACGATCGAGTTCGTTTTCTCCGACGGCAGATGCTCCACGCACTTCACCGTCAAATAAGCGACACCCTTCACCCGTGAGGTAACTTTCCCTTCCTCATGGTATTGCAATAGCGGCAGCGCCGCGCGGATTCCGCGCGGCGCTGTTTTGGGTGTGTTGTACTATTGGTGCACCCCTGCCTCCACTGAAAGGTAAGTGAGCGCACCGCACCCTTGGCGCCCCTGAAAGGTAAGTGAGCGTCCAAATCTTCGATTTGGCTAACGCGAGCTTATGCCCTTGGCTGAGCTGTCAGCCGCTAGGCTGACTGAGGGGTTTCTGGTAAACTCTGCACAATGCCAAAATGAAACCCCTCCGTCACGGCGCAAAGCGCCGCGCCACCTCCCCTTTCAGGGGAGGCAAATTTTACCGCCCATACTATATGCTATTCTTGTCTTGACACTTGCATAAATGCCGGGGCACTGCACAACGGTAGGCGTAAGTAAGCGTCTAAATCTTCAATTTGGACGCTCACTTACCTTTCAGTGGAGGCATTTTCTTCATTTTGCATTTTGTCAAGCGCGGCGGTACGGTTTTTTTGCGAAAATATAGTTGCAAAGCAGTAGGCGGATAGTGTATAATAGTTTAGAAATGCTGAAAAATCTTTTTTCATATTTTTATATCGCATATATTTTTGACAGAGAGGAAGCAACACATGGAAACCAAAAACATCCGCAACATCTGCCTGATGGGGCACGGCAACAGCGGCAAGACCAGTCTCGCCGAGAGTATGCTGTTCGTCACCGGCGCAATCGACCGCATGGGCAAGGTCAGCGACGGCAACACCGTCTGCGACTACGACCCGGAGGAGACAAAACGCCAGATTACGATCTCTACCTCCGTCGCCCCGGTGAGCTACGCCGGCTGCAAGATCAACGTGCTCGACTGCCCCGGCTACTTCGACTTCGCCGGCGACGTGCTCAGCGCTATCCGCGCTGTCGAGTGCGGCGTTATTCTCTGCTCCGCCAAGGACGGCATCTCCGTCGGCGCTGAGCGCTCATGGAAGTATTTGAAGGCGGCGAACCTGCCCGTCATGTTCTGCGTGTCGAAGTGCGACGAGGAGCACGGCGACTATTACGCAGTTGTTGACGCGCTCAAGGTCAAATACGGCTCTATCGTCTGCGCCGTCACCGCCCCCATGTCCGACGGCACGGGCGTGATAGATATAGTGCACAATATCGCATACAAGACCAACGGCGCAAAGGTCACGAAGGTCGATGTCCCCGCCGCCGACGCGGGCAAGGTTTCGGAGCTGCGCGAGGCGCTGATGGAGACTGCCGCCGGCGCGACAGAGGAGCTTATGGAGAAGTTCTTCGAGACTATGGAGCTGAGCGAGGAGGACATGATCGCCGGTATCAAGGCGGGTCTGAAGGAGCGCTCCGTCGTTCCCGTGTTCGCCTCCGCCGCGATGAGCAATGTCGGCACCGAGGCTATGCTGCAGGGCATTGTTGACTACGTCTCCGCTCCCGAGGACAAGTCCGCCGAGCCGACCCTCGCTTTCGTTTTCAAGACCGTTTCCGACCAGTTCGGCAAGTACAGCTTCATCAAGGTCATGCAGGGCACTGTCACGGGCGACATGTCCCTGCGCGATGTGCGCACGTCCAGCACCGACAAGCTCGGTCGTCTGTACACCATGTGCGGCAAGAAGAACACTGAGGTGAAAGACTGCTGCTGCGGCGACATCGTTGCCGTCGGCAAGATGGACTGGAAAACCGGCGACACCATCTGCGACCCGAAGAACGAGGTCGAGCTGCCCGCCATCGAGATTCCCGAGCCGTGCTACTCCATGGCTATCTCCCCCAAGACCAAGGGTCAGGACGACAAGGTCGCCGCTGGTCTGGCAAGACTGAACGAGGAGGACATCTCCTTCAACCTCGTCAACAACGCGGAGACCCACCAGATGGTCATCTCCGGCG
>CAVGKI010000212.1:0-2518 GCA_963629655.1 Butyricicoccaceae bacterium
ATGACTATATTGCCGGTAACTTTATGATCGTCGGTCTCGGAGAAGAAGATTTCACGTCCCTGTCGCCGGAGTACATGGAGAAGTATTCTCAGCTCTTTGCCCAGCCCGAAATCCTCAACATTACAAACGGCAGGTTTGAAGTTTTGCCGGATACATCCGGTGAACAGAAGGAATCCGAAGAACCAAATATGAGTATGTGAAGGAGAATGCCTATGAAAAAAGCAATAACCATAGCGTTGGCAATGATGCTGCTGACAGCCGCCGTTCCGTCGTCGGCATTTGCGAATCGCGAGCAGGACATGCAGGTAGAGTACACAGTCACACAAGATATGCTCGCAACACCAACACCGCCGCCGACTGCGACAGCAAGCCCATCCACTCCCCCGTCAGCCAAGCCCACTGCATCGCCAAAACCCGTTGTTCCTAAAACCGGCGACGAATCCAACTTGCCGCTGTTCGCCGTCGTTTGCGGCGGAAGCCTTCTCGCGGGGCTCGGTACGTATGTCTATCTTCGCAGAAAAAAGGACGGTGAAGCTGATGACTAAAAAGCAGAAAATCTTGCGTGCTGTCATCGTATGCGCAGCTATAATAGCCGCCGTAGTTCTCGTCAGCGTGCTCTCCCATATAGATTGCACTGCGGAGAGCGCCGGAATCGGGCTGACGTTTGACCCCAACTCCGGGATATACACGCCAGAGATCAAAGATGCAGACGAAGATGAACACTCCGGCATCGCTATCCCCGGCTGGGATCACATCGAAATAGAGGCCGGCAAAACTGACGTTAAGGTCAACCTCACCAACCCCCAAGATAACGCAGGCAGATACTACATGAAGTTCACCATATATCTCGACGGTGAGGACGAGCCTTTAGCAGAAACAGGTCTCGTCCGCGGCGGTGAGAGTGCATTGGAGCTGCATCTCACTCATCCGCTCTCAGCCGGAGAGTATCCCGCAACTGTACATGTCCAGCCCTATCGCGTGCAGGATACCACGCCTACAAATAATGCAGACATTGAGCTCATGCTCATAGTCAAATAAAGGAGAAAAACTATATGAAGTTTATGAAAAATACCCTCGCATTCGTCCTTGCACTCACTGCGCTCCTCTCGCTCTCGTCCGTCGCTCTCGCTGCGTCTCCCTCTTCGCAGGATATGCAGGTCGAGTACACCGTAGCCGCAAACTATGTCGTTATAGTCCCTGACGGCGGCAATGACCTCGTCGTCGATCCTGCCACCAAGAAAGGCGAGATGGACATTGGCATAAAAGAGGACAGCATTATTCCCGGAGATAAAGCGATACAGATGAGCGTCAATGCCGGTACGCATTACGATGACTCTGCAAAGAGTTACCGTCTGCTCAACAGCTCCGGCGGACAGCTTCTCAGCTATGTGCTTTCGTACAAAGGTGAGACTAAGAATCCGAACTCTGCCTCCGGCAAGGTCGTACTCGAGACCGTGAACGCAGAGAGCGCATTCAACGGCTTTCAGGGCAAGATAGGCGTTGCTGTCGGCGACCCCAAAGCTGCAGGTACTTACACCGACACTCTCACGTTCAGTTTTACCCTCGTGGACGCGAAGTAAGCTGAAAGAAAATACACAGGCATCCGTGTTTTGCGGATGCCTGTACTTGTAAAGGAGGAAATTTTGAAAAAGCTTCTCTTTTTAATGACCCTGCTGTTGCTCTGCTGTGTGATGGCTGTTCCTGCATATGCAGACTTCACCGCTGAAGGTGTCACTGTTACGATTCCTGACGGCATAACCCTCACCGATGCGGCACACAGCAAAGCGATCAGTATATCCGGCTCACTCCCGGTCAACAAAATAGCCAGTGTAACCGTCTCCTCTGCGAACAGCTTTGTCATGAAGAATGAGCTAAACGAGAAGAGCACCTTGAACTATACCGTGTCTTCTGCTTCTAAGGTGTTGGTTTCCGGAGACATAATACTCTCGGCAAACTCTGCAGCGGTCAACACAGGGAAAACCGCCACCTTAGATTTTAAGCTTACTGGCACACCGCGGACTGCCGGTACATACAAAGACACCCTCACATTTACGCTCAGCCTCAGAGATAATCTCCTGTCACGGATTACAGTCACTACAGCGCCAATTAAGACCACATATAAGACCGGAGAGGACTTTGATCCTACCGGCATGGTGGTAACGGCATTCTATGAGGACGGCAGCTCTCAGCCCGTCACTGGCTACACGATCACGGACGGTAGTAATCTCCCCACAGGCAAAGAAAGCGTGACTGCGTCCTACACCGAAGGCAGCATCACAAAAACCGCCTCTGCCGCCATAAGCGTCAGCAAACCCGAACCCGTTATTGCCACATGGAACGAATGGTATAAAGGCAGTGTAGGCAAAGAGAACATAACCGTTATCTCATTCGTCGACAGTTACTCTCCTACTGGCACAGTGGATGAGTCGTGGGATGCGTCCGCAGAAAAGAACGGCAGCGTCTTGTGTTACCGCAAGGGTACAGAGCTTATCATTGCTGGCAACGACAGCGGCTATAT
>CAVGKI010000213.1:0-2496 GCA_963629655.1 Butyricicoccaceae bacterium
GAGCGCTCTAAATGTCCAATTGTTGCTGCCCCATATACTCAAGCCCAAGGTGCTCATACGCCCGACGCGTGACGCATCTGCCGCGCGGCGTGCGCGTGAGAAAGCCGTTTTGCAGCAGATACGGCTCATACACGTCCTCTATCGTCACCGCGTCCTCGTTTATCGTCGCCGCAAGGGTGTCAAGCCCGACGGGACCGCCGTTGTAGAAATCTATAATGCTTTTGAGCATACGCCGGTCGAGCGCGTCCAGCCCAAGGCGGTCGACCTCCAGCGCCAGCAGCGCCTTGTCGGCGACGGTCTTTGTGATAACGCCGTCAGCCATGACCTGTGCATAGTCTCTCACACGGCGCAGCAGCCGGTTTGCTATCCTCGGTGTCCCGCGCGAGCGCGACGCTATCTCATACGCGCCGTCCGGCTCTATCTCCACGCTGAGTATGCCCGCCGAGCGCGTCACAATGCGCTTGAGCTCCTCCGGAGTATAAAGCTCCAGCCGCAGCGACACGCCGAAACGGTCGCGCAGCGGTGCCGTGAGCTGCCCGGAGCGCGTTGTCGCGCCGATGAGCGTGAAATGCGGCAGGTCAAGGTGCAGCGAGTTTGCCGACGGTCCCTTGCCGAGAATGATGTCGATGGCATAATCCTCCATCGCGGGATAAAGTATCTCCTCATACGCGCGGTTGAGGCGGTGTATCTCATCGACAAAGAGAATGTCACCCTCGGCGAGATTCGTCAGCATGGCGACAAGGTCGCCCGGCTTCTCTATCGCAGGGCCGGAGGTGATGCGCATGTTCACGCCCATCTCGTTTGCGATTATCGCCGCGAGCGTCGTCTTGCCCAAGCCCGGAGGACCGTGCAGCAGCACGTGATCCAGCGACTCCCCGCGCATTTTGGCGGCGTTAATAAATATGCTTAGATTCTCCTTTGCCTTTTCCTGCCCGATATACTCCGTTATCGTGCGCGGGCGCAGCGAGCCCTCCGCGTTGTCCTCCGGGAGGCTCGCGGCGGTGGTTATCATCTCGTTGTTTACATCTTCGGAAAAACTGATACTCATGCGATAGCTCTCACTTCACCATGTGCTTTAGCACGGCTTTTATTATCTCCTCGGCGGTCATGCCCTTCGCGTCCAGCTTTTTCAGCACCGGCGCGACCTCCGCGCTGCTGTAGCCCAGCACGGACAGCGCCGCCATCGCGTCGCCGATGCTCCCCTCCCCCGCGCCGGCGAACCCGCCGCCCGCGCCGGACGAGGGCTGATAGTCCATCGAGCCCATTTCCTTGCTTATCGTATCCTTCAGCTCCAATATAACGCGCTGGGCAATGCGCTTGCCGACACCGGGCGCGACTGTCAGCGCCTTCTCGTCGTTGTTCATTATCGCCAGCGCCAGCGCCTCCGGCGTGTTGTATGACAGTATCGACAGCGCCGCCTTCGGACCTATGCCGGATACGGAGGTCAGCATGCAAAAGCAGCGCTTCTCGCTCTTGCCCGTGAAGCCGTAGAGGTCAAAGTTCGTCTCCCCTATCACCTCGGCGACAAACAGCTTCACCCTTGCGCCGGGCTTGAGCGCGGCGGCGGTGTTCGCCGTTATGTTCAGCGCGTAGCCCACGCCGCCGCAGTCAATGACCGCAAGGCTCGGCTCAAGCTCCGCGACAGTTCCGTCTATATGGTAGAGCATTCTTCTCTTTCTCCCTTGTAAAGTAAAGATGTGGCGCTTCTGGCGTGGCAGATGGCGAGCGCGACGGCATCGGCGGCATCGTCCGGCTTCGGCGGCGCGGGGAGCGCGCAGATACGCATGACCATGTCCATGACCTGCTTCTTTTCCGCCCGCCCGTATCCGACGACCGCCTGCTTCACCTGAAGCGGCGTGTATTCATACACCCGCACCCCCGCCGTGCGGCATGCGAGGAGGATAACGCCCCGCCCGTGCGCCACGGCGATGCCGGTGGTGATATTTGTGTTGAAAAAAAGCTCCTCAATAGACACGGCGTCCGGCTTGAAAAGCTCCAGCAGCTGGAGCATATCGTCATATATCTGCTCCAGCCGTGAGGAGAGGCTGTTGTGCGCAGGGGTGGTTATAACGCCGCAGTTGTGCAGCTTATACTCTCTCCCCTCGAAATCCAGCACGGCAAAGCCGATCGTCGCGATTCCGGGGTCAATGCCCAAAATACGCATCTGCAACCTCCGTTTTTTATCATACTATATAATTTTAGCATAATTGCCCGCTGATAGCAACACAAAATGCAAAATCGAGCCGCGCGGGAATGCCGATAAAAATCGGGGGCGCACTGCGTTTTTTGCAGTGCGCCCTCTTCGCCACGGCGCTGAGACGCGCCGATTGTCGCCATCCGGTATATTATATATATTATTTATATAAATAATATAGCAGAATTGTCGCCATCCGACATACTATATTTATTATAAATATAATACATCAGAATTGTATGAGGGGAAACCCCTCCACCGCTAACGCGGTCCCCCTCCCCTTTCAGGGGAGGCTGGGAATT
>CAVGKI010000214.1:0-2481 GCA_963629655.1 Butyricicoccaceae bacterium
CCGCGCACACCCCGCCGCCGCAAAGCCGTATGCAGTGATGCGTACGGCAAGCTCAATACCGGCAAGGTCGTACAGCAGATACTCCAATGCGCTGCCAGCTATTTCTTTCCACAACGGAATTCCCGACATCGTAAGTTCCAAATTCTCCACGGTTGTCCAAAAACTACTGACCTTTGTAATTAAAAATTTTACCCAACCGCTGCGCTGAGCAAGATGCTGCAAAATTATGTCCCTCCCTGCTGCTCTGCGAGCGGCAGTGTCGGCAAGATTCAGAATGTATATATATTCATCCGAATACCCGCCTCCATGTTTGTGGTCAAGCCCAAGAACAAGCTTCCACTCCGGCACGGAGTTGCCTAGCCCATACGGTGCAAGACCAAGCGCGCCGAGTATAAGTTCCGCTGCCCACTTCGCAGCGAAATACGCCGCCGTGAATGACGTGAGCGTCACGAGCAGCGAAAGCGCGCGTTTTTTCTTCGGCTGCTCTATGATGGCACAGAGCGCGCAGCAGAACACCGCCGCAAGGAAAATAACACCCTCGGGACGCATAAGGTCGCCCACAGCGAGCATCCCCCCCCCAAGTGCACAGCCCAGCGGTGACGCAGTCTCTATCAACACCGTGATGGCAAGCAGCACAAAGAAGAGCGAGATATGCTGATTTGTCAGCACGGAGGAGTACATCAGCTGTGTTGGGTATACGGCAAGCATGAATGCCGCCGCCAGCGCGCAGCGTCCCGGCATAAAGCGCGACACAATTCGCCACACGAGGTACACGCTCCCCACGCCCCACACGACGTTCATCATTTTCAGCGCCGCCATGCTCGGCACAAGGCGCAGTATCGCCGCCTCATAGAGCGCAAAGGGTATCTGATACTGCCAGCATGAAAAATACCCCTCCGTCACGTCCGCCCAGCTCATATCGCCGGCGGCGGCAGACTGCGCCGATTTGTAAAGCAAGGCAAAGTCGCTCATGGGCTGTGTCGGCACAATGAGAATATACCCCACGCGCAGCGCAGCGGCGAGAGCGAGAATCACGGCAAGGGTGAGTTTTTCCCGCCGCTCCGCCGCGCACGCCGCCAACAGCGCCATCACGAATATCGCCGCTGTCAGCACTGCTCTCCATACGCTCTGCAAGCGCCTCGCCGTGAGCGCAGCCACGCAGACAAAGAAGACCGCAAGCAGGATATACACCGCCGCCTCTATAACCTTACCTACCGCTGTCGGCTCTTCCGGCAAGCGCAGTGCCGCACCTCCCGCTGTCAATTTCACTGTTCTCATCATGTTTCTCCTCCTCAATCTGCCACCAATATATTTGATATTTGCGATACGTTCATAGGCATGCCCATCGACGCAGAGACTTGCGCGACAGACATCACGCGTTATTCCGCCTCATACGTGAGCAGGCAGCGAGCTCTTTCTATTGTATATTCCTCACCCGCGCACCATTTCCCACATCACGAGCGACGCGGCAATGGCGGCGTTGAGCGATTCGCTGCACGGCTGCATGGGTATGATAAGCTCCCCCGCGCACATATCCAGAAGCTCCCGGCTCAGCCCGCGCCCCTCGCTGCCGACGGTAACGGCGGCATTTTTCAGTCTGAGCGTGCGTATATCCGCCGCGCGCGGCGAGAGCGCCGCGCCGTAGAGCATAAGACCGCTTTCCCGCAGCAGCGCCGCAAGAGCATTGAGCGGGCAGCATATCACCCGCTGGCGGAATATTGCGCCCATCGTGGCGCGCACGGTCTTGGGGTTATATAAGTCCGCGCACTCACCCGTGAGTATTACCGCGTCAATGCCGAAGGCGCTCGCGCTGCGGATCACCGTGCCGACGTTGCCGGGATCTTGGACAGTCTCCAGCACGAGGGCGCTTTTTATCGGCGCGGTCAAATCCTCCGGCGGTATTTTCACGGTGAACACAGGACCGGGGCTGTTCTTCATCGGGGAGGCGTAGTCAAAAAGCTCATCCCCTGCGGTATACTGCGCCGCATGCTCCAGCCCGTCAAGCTCCTCCGCGCGCCCGCGCCACAGCACGCTTGTGACCTCCGCGCCGAAGGCGAGCGCCTCGCGCAGAGGCTTTGCCCCGTCGCAGACGTATTCGCCCCGCTCGCGGCGATATTCCGCATCGGAGGCGAGCAGCCGAAGCGCACGAATATGTTCATTTTTGCGCGATGTTATATTCTCCATGTCGTTCCCTGCGTAGTTTTTAATATTGAAGGTACCCTCGGTTGACAAGGACACACACGGTTTTGACGGGCGGAAAAGCGTCCATACATCCTCAAAAACCTTGCCAATACACAAAGTATTGCCTGCGGTCTTTTCGTCGTCTGACCGCTTTTCTGCTCCGGCAAAACTGCTCTGCACCTAACAGCGATGTATTTTCGAGTGATTTTTGACTTTTGAGGCGCAGATGTGTCGTAACCCATCAAGGCGAAAAGGGCAAAAAGCGCCGGAAAGGCACGCTGTCAGGCGTGTATGCTCTTG
>CAVGKI010000215.1:0-2395 GCA_963629655.1 Butyricicoccaceae bacterium
ATTTCTGGCTTATCTTTGCCCTGTACAGTGTCCGGCGTTCAAGCGGGCAAAATGCGCTTGCATATTGCGGCGCAACGGGGACTATGCTCACCAGCGGAATTATCTTCCTCGCCTATTGTCCCAAGCTGCCCGGTCAAAAATGGAGAGACTACTGCCGGACATTGTTTGTGACCGGCGTTAAGGCGGCGGTCGGCTTTGCCGCGCTGCTTGCCGTTTTGGGGCGGTTCGACGTGATATATACCCTTGCTCCTCAAATAAACTCGCTCTCCCGCTTTGCCGGCGGCGTGGTCTCAATGTCGGAGAAGCTGCTGCAATACATCAGCTTTGCGGCGAATTGCTTTGTGTCGCCAAATGCCGGTGTTGATACCGTTTCCATGAAGCATACCAGTTGGCAGCTTGCGCCCGTCGTCCGCGTGAATGCGCTCGGTGTCGGCATTATCGCGCTCTCGGCGCTCAGCTTTGCCATAGGCAGAAAAGACCCTGCCGTCAGGACAGCCGGGCTATGGGCTTTGTTCTCTGTTGCGGTTCTTTTCGTGCTCGGCTGGGGGACGGCTGAAAACGGGCTTATTTTGTACTCGCTGTATTTCTGCTGGGCGTTTTATTCGCTGCTGTTCAAGCTGCTGGAGACGTTGTGTGAAAGGCTGCGGCTGAAATGGCTGCTGTATGCTGCCTGTGCGCTCTTATTTGCGGTGCTGCTGTGGTTCAATATTCCTGGTATCGGGCGTATGCTCGCCTTTGCCGCCGAATATTATCCGGCGTGAATGGGGGTGCACAGATGAAGCATTATTTCAAAGAACTGCGCATTCACCACTACGTCAAAAATTTTCTTGTGTTCGTGCCGCTGGCGTGCAGCGGGTGCTTTTTCGACATGGTAAAGCTGATACCCTGCGTGTGGGGATTCTTGGCGTTTTGCATGCTGTCCTCGTCGGTCTATGTCATTAACGACATAAGAGACATAGATAAGGACAGGGTACACCCCACAAAATGCCGCCGTCCGATAGCCTCCGGGGCGATCACGTTGAGAAGCGCGTGGATAATGGCGGCGGCTTTGACCGTGCTGTGCGTGTTTTTTGACAGAATGGCGCACCATGCGCCCTCTGCCGCGCTGCTTGCACTCTATTTGGCGCTGAACGTGGGCTACAGCTTTGGGCTGAAAAACGTCCCCATTGTTGACGTTATCATATTGGTTTCCGGCTTCTTTATCCGCGTTCTGTACGGCGCGGTCATAACGCAGATAGAAATTTCAAGCTGGCTGTATCTCACCGTCATTTCAACCGCATTCTATTTCGCCTTGGGGAAGCGCCGGAATGAGCTCAAGCGCGTTCAGGGCGGAACGCGGCGAAAGGTTCTAGAATTTTACACCGAGGGCTTTCTTGATAAAAATATGTATATGTGCCTCGGACTTGCAAATGTTTTCTATGCCCTCTGGGCAATGGACAAGGGCACGAGCGGAAGCGGGTACAGCAAGCACCTGATTTGGACAGTGCCCCTTGTGCTGCTGATTTTTATGAAGTACAGCCTGAATATTGAGGGCAACTCCGACGGAGACCCCGTGGAGGTGCTTGTGCATGACAGGGCTCTACTGGCGCTGTGCGCCGTGTATGCACTGCTCATGGCGGGTATGCTTTATCTTTGAGCGAATATATGTGGGACAATACTATACTGTTCGGAACGAATATCTTTTCTGATAAGAGGAAATGTAAGCTATGAGTCAACAAATGATAAGGGATAAAGACATAGACCGAATCCGAGGCTTCGCCATGCTGCAGGTTATCTTTGTTCATGTTTTATATTGGACAGGATTATTCAGCGTTGGATATTTAAGCGTCATAAAATCCTTTTTTCTCTTTGAAATGCCATTGTTCTTCTTCGTCACAGGGGCAGTAAACCGAAATCAAACAGTTTCAGACCCTATAAAGTTTGTCTTGCACCGAATAACACGAATAATCGTACCTTACTGGATTTTTGCATTGTTAAACATATGCGTTATTGTATGCAAAGGCATACTAAATGATACGCTTACTTTTTCATATGCTGCAAAAGCCATCATTACTTGGATCATTCCATGTGACCGCCAGTGTTATTCATTTCCATACTCAACGTGGGCATTATGGTTTGTACCTGTTTATATTTTGTGCATAGTATTGCTGCCATGTGCTATCACGCTCAAAAACGGAAAGCACAGCAAGCTGTTGATTCCGATTTTTATAGTGATGACAGGACTTTTTGCGTATCTAGGCTTGGACATTCCGCAAAAAGTATGTTTTTATATGATTTGGGTCTGTATTGGCTTTAATTATGATACTATTAAACGAATTTTTACATCGAAGCCTGATATATATATATATATTGGTTACTTGCTGCGTTTTGCTTTGTATTCTGTATGTTATGGGCT
>CAVGKI010000216.1:0-2392 GCA_963629655.1 Butyricicoccaceae bacterium
GCGCAGAACAAGTACATCAATCTGCCCGATGCTGTGCTCAGTGCAAAGCACAAGAAAAGGCTGCGAAAATTGCAGCGCAGAGCCAAATAACAGAAGAAGGGAAAGGAAAAATGTTTAGTATTGAACGCCCGTTAGAACCGCCCGATTATCCCGCGCCCGACTGCATATGTCAGGAGTGCGACGGCTGGTTCTACGATGACGACATTATGTATGTCTCAAACGGTAGGCGGCTGTGCCCCGAATGTTTCCGCGAGGAAATCGAAAGCTTGCCCACCGACGAGCTTGCTGAGCTTATCGGCGTAGACACGATTTATGCAAGGGAGGTGAAACCATATGGGCGAATGCGTCATTATTTACGGTAAAAGCGGCAGCGGCAAGAGCCGGAGCCTCAAGAATTTCGGCGAGGATGAGATTTTCCTCGTCAACGTCATAGGCAAGCGTCTGCCGTTCCGCTCGCAATTCAAATACGCGATAACCACCGACGACATCGGCAAAATCAAAAACGGTCTGAAAAAGATGCCCACAAAGGCGGCTGTGATAGACGATGCGGGGTATCTGATGACCAACGCCTTCATGCGCGGTCACTCAGCGCCCAAGAGTGGGGCAAGCTCGTTCGAGCTGTATAACAACATTGCTGATGGCTTCTGGGGGCTTCTGAGCTTCATAAAGACCGAGCTGCCGGAGGACGTGCTCGTATATCTGACCATCCACGAGGACACCAACGACTACGGCGAGACGAAGATACGCACGATAGGCAAGCTCCTGAGCGAGAAGGTCTGCATCGAGGGCATGGCAACTGTTGTTCTACGCTGTGTAGTGCGCGACGGCAAGCACCTGTTCCTCACGCAGTCGGACGGCAGCGATATATCAAAATCGCCGGAGGGTATGTTCGAGCTTGAGATAGAGAACGACCTCAAGGCTTGTGGCAGCATCATCCGTGAGTACTGGGGGCTGAACAGCAATGGCTAAGTTCGAGACAGGCATAAGCGGCTACGTCAGGGCTACATATACCGCCGAGGTATATTTCCCGATAGACGAGCGCGGCAACGCTCAAATCAACTGTATGCAGTGCTACTATTTCAACACCAACACCAACCGCTGCCGACTCAACGGCGAGGTCTGCGCTTTCCCGAACAAGTACGTAGGCGGCAACTGTCCGCTTGAAATGGACGGTTGAATATAACAAACTGTAATCAAATTAAGAAAGGAAAATACCAACATGATTAAACCTTACAACGGCTTCAAAGCAGAACGCACCGCCACCCGCGAGACCCTCCCTGCCGGAGGCTATGTGGCAAAGATAATGGACGCGACCGTGCTCACCTACGACTGGGGCAGCGTTCTGAAAATCGACTTCGACATAGCGGAGGGCGACCGCAAGGGCTTCTTTGCCGCCGACTACCGCAACAACACGAGCGATGACAAGAAATGGCGCGGCAACTACCGCATCAACGTCCCCGTCGAGACGAATCAGTACTTCGAGAGCCAGAAAAAGAGTTTCAACAACTTCATTGCCTGTCTTGAGGAGACCAACAACGGCTATCACTGGGACTGGGATGAGAGCAAGCTCAAGGGCAGAGGCATCGGCGTGCTGTTCCGCAACCGCGAGTGGGAGTACAACGGAAGCACCGGCTGGACCACGGAATGCTGCGCCGTGACTACGGCTCAGGCCGTGCGCGAGGGCACGTTCAAAATGCCGAAGGACAAGCCGCTTGCAAAGAAAGAAACGACGAGCGCATACCCGTCTGCTACGTTTACAGAGGTTGACGACGACGCTGATCTTCCGTTCTGATGCCCATGACACCACGCGAAATCGAGAAAGCGTTGAAGGGCATGGTGATACTGGTCGATACACGCGAGCAGGACACGCTGCGCCTGAGAACGCGCTTAAAGCAAATGGGCTGCCCATACGAGCGCTGCAAGCTTGATTTCGGTGACTACTCGGCGAAGTTCCCCATAGGCGGCGGCGAATGGCTCACGCTAAACGCCGCCGTTGAGCGCAAGATGGATTTTTCGGAGCTGGCACAGTGCTTCTGCGACGGAAGAAAGCGATTCATACGCGAGTTTGAACGCGCAAAGACCGCCGATGCCAAGATATATCTGCTTGTAGAGAATCAGACGTGGGAGGATGCCTATGCAGGCAACTACCGCAGTCAGATGCTGCCGCAGGCGTTTGTCGCGTCAACGCTCACATGGCTGGCGCGATACCGCTGTCAGGTCATATTCTGCAAGCAGGGCACGAGCGGCAGGCTCATACACGATATCCTCTACCGCGAGGGGCGCGAGATGCTGGAAGGGATGATGCTGGATGAGAACTGAATACGGCGGGCTGATACGCGATATGCTCGATTTCAACACCGTAGCAGACCGTTACGGCCTCAGCTTCAACCGC
>CAVGKI010000217.1:0-2391 GCA_963629655.1 Butyricicoccaceae bacterium
AACGCTGTGATCGCAGGTCATCGCGGCTGGAACGGCTACCCGTATTTTCTGAACCTTGACGAGCTTCAGATCGGCGACCTTGTGTATATAGATAACGTATGGACGCTGATGAAGTACGAGGTAGTAGATATACAGGTCATCTCCCCGGACGATGTAGACGCGATAAAGATACAGGAGGGGCGCGACCTTGTGACGCTCCTGACCTGTCATCCGCCGAATACCGGCGGCCGGCAAAGGCTTCTCGTCTTCTGCGAGAGGGTACGTGAATAGGCAAAGAGCCGGGCATCTGCCCGGCTCGAATTATATGGAGGTTCAATATGACAGTAGACATAGACCTGTGGGTTACAGCAACGATTCTCAGAGAGCTGCGAGACAACGGGCTGATAACGCAGAAAGAGGCAGAAAAAATCCTTTCCCACGTTGCAAAACAGACCGGCGCGACGCTTATTATTTCCGTCTGAAAGTTACGGCTCCTGCTTTATATACATCTGATTGCGGCTCGTCGGCTTGTCCGGCTCGCTCATAATCACGAACCCGTCTTCTATAGCCGGATTCAAATAGTTCTTTCTGAGAGTCTCTTTGGATTTCAGACCTAAGAGTTCCATAATGCGCTTGGCTGTATATGCTTCGCCATACTCCATCACATTGAGCAGTCGTCTTACCTGCTCGCTCTTGCTGGAAGCCGAGGATACAGTTTGCTGCAGAACCTCATCTAAGGTGCTGTTTATCATGGTGAGCATAAACACAATGAACGCATCGGAATTACCGGCAACATGGCATGCGGATATAGCGTTATAGTACTCGGTCTGAAATTTGTATATGTGGCTTTCTATGGGCAGATACTGAAAGACCTGCTTCCACTGAGTAAGGAGCGCGGTCTGCCAAAGGCGGGCCATTCTGCCGTTGCCATCGGCAAAGGGGTGAATAAACACAAATTCATAATGGAATACCGAAGATAGGATCAGCGGATGCACTGAATCTTTTTCGCGAGCCATCCAATCGAACAAATCGTCCATAAGCTGCGGTACGAGGTGTGCCGGAGGTGCCATAAAAATGCATCTGTCTCCTTCAAACACGCCTTCCTCACCGCGGCGGAACGCTCCTGATTCATCGACGGTGTATTTTGTGAGAAGTCCATGCAAGCGCTTCAGTTCTTCAACCGAATACGGGTCAAAGATGCCTATCTGCTCATATGCGGCGTAGGCATTCTTAACCTCTTGGATCTCTTTTTGTGGGCCTATCACGGTTTTGCCGTTTACGACGGCTCTTACCTCATCCATCGAAAGAGAGTTTGCCTCTATTGCGAGCGATGAGTGTATAGACTTGATCCTGTTGTTCCGCCTGAGATGCGGCTTGCTCTCAAATTCTTTATAATTGCTGATTCGACCGAGCTTGTCCGAAATCTCGGATACAAGAGAAACCATTTCGTTTGTTATGGAAAACGGCGGAGAATACATTTTCACAGCAAACCTCCCAATCAAAAATACATATTTTATTATACCTCAAGCTGTGTGAAATAGCAACATCTTGCTTATTATCTTGCGTACTTTCTTGCGTGTCAAGCGGCAGGGGATAGTTAGTGCAGCCAGAGGAAACTTACTTATTATCTTGCAGATTTTCTTGATATTTCAGTAGCTTTGTGAAAGGTGTTGTGGTATTGTGTGTTGCTGCAGAGGGAGGTGAACCGGCGCATGGCACAGGAAAACACCGCAAGAGTCATAACAATAGCGGCAACAGAGCAGCCGCAGGATATACGGCTGAGAGTCGCAGCCTATGCCCGCGTCAGTTCATCATCTGATGAGCAGCTCAATTCCTTCGCGGCGCAGAACCGCTACTATACCGAACTCATATCCGGCAAGGATAACTGGCAGCTTGTAGATATCTACGCCGACGAGGGCATCACAGGCACTTCAATAGAAAAGCGCGATGACTTCAAGCGCATGCTACGCGACTGCGAGCGCGGGCTCATAGACAGGATACTCGTAAAGTCCATATCCAGATTTGCACGTAACACAACCGAATGTCTTGAAACGGTACGCTCTCTGAAAGCTCGCGGCGTAAGCGTGTACTTTGAGAAAGAGGGCATCGACACCGGCAAGGTCTCCGGCGAGATGCTCACCGCCGTGTTCGCCTCGCTGGCACAAGCTGAGAGCGAGTCTATCTCGAAGAATATGCGCTGGAGTTACCAGAAGCGGATGCAGATGGGAACATACATCCCCGCGTCCATACCCTTCGGCTATGTGCTTAAGGACGGCAAGATAACTATTGAGCCAGAGGAAGCGGACGTTGTGCGCAAGATATATGATATGTACCTATCCGGCTCGGGTAGAGTTACCATAGCTCAAAATCTAAACCGACGGGGGATATTTAATCGTCAGCATAAGCCGTGGA
>CAVGKI010000218.1:0-2388 GCA_963629655.1 Butyricicoccaceae bacterium
CAAGGAGATAAAGACCGCGTGCGCCTACGGTGTGAGCACCCTCTGGCCGGAGGTCAAGCGCTTTGACAACCCGCACCGCTACTATGTCGACCTCTCGCCGAAGCTCATGGAGCTGAAGGACCGCATGCTCGCCGAGCACGCGAGGTTTGAAAACACCTGAGGCAGCAGGGAAAAAGAAGCTTTGACAAAAGCGCCGTATCGTTGTACAATACAGAGACGTAACTACACAGTGAGGTAATATCTTATGTTAGACAGCGAAATCTACGGCATGATAATTGCCCTTGGGATACTTCTGGCAATGCTTCTTGTCGGGGTGTTCTGCATCACCGTCAACGCGGACAACATCAAGCTCCGCCGCAAATACAGAGGCAGCGATGATGAGGCGATGAGCGCATTTATCGGCAAGGAGACTGCAAAAGGTCTCGCCCTTATCATACTTGAGCTTGCGCTTGCCGCGCTGCTGCTGCTCGTGAAGTCCACGTTCCTGAGCTGAAGTGTCCGAATATATGTTCCATCGTCAAATGACGCGCCGCACCGGCGCGTCATTTTTTATCCGCCCGGTTGTTTTTTCCCTGCGTCTTTGCTATACTTATAGGGACATAAAGTTTGCACGGAGGCATTTGCAATGCTTTCTGATTTTAAGAAAAACAGAATAGCCGCGCTCGCGCTGGCGTGTATGCTGGCGCTGGCGTTGTGCGCCTGTTCGGACAGTACGGGCACGGGCACGACCGCCTCCGGCGAAGCGCCCGCAGCCGCAGCTGCCGCGCCGACCGGGGACGCGCCTGCGGAAGCGGCAGCGGCGGACGACGGTGCGTCGGAGTGGACAGTGCTGGGGCAGCACGTCGATGCTGCAACCGAAGCGCTCGACCTGCGCGGCATCACGCCGCAGGATGTGGACGCGGTGCTCGCGGTGCTGCCGAAGCTTGCGGCGTTAAAGACCGCCGCGCTCGGCACGGAGGAGGAGTGCGCGCTCTCATGGGGCGATATTGCGCGCCTTGTTCAGGCTCGCCCGGATGTGGATTTTGACTATGCGTTTTCGTTCTACGGCAAGCCCTTCACGCTGCTGGATCGAAAGGTGGATATCAACCACGTCGCCGTCAGCGACGAGGGCGCGCTCGCGCGGCAGATTCTCCCATGCATGAAGAATCTGCGCTTTCTGGATATGGATTCCTGCGGCGTGTCAAACGAGAGCATGGCAGCGCTGCGCGATGAGTTCCCGGATGTAAAAGTCGTGTGGCGGATATGGTTCGGCGACTTTTACAGCGTGCGCACCAACACGCCCAAAATTCTCGCCTCGAAGCCGTCCTCCGGCGGAATGCTGCGCGACAGCGACGTTCAGGTGCTCAAATACTGCACGGATGTGCTGTTCCTCGACATTGGGCACAACGAGGTAATCACGGACATCTCGTTTGTGGCGTATATGCCGAAGCTGCGCGTGGCGATCCTCGCGATGAACAATCTCAGCGATCTTACGCCGCTGGCGAGCTGCACAGAGCTGGAATATCTGGAAATACAGACAAACGCGAATATTACCGACCTTTCCCCGCTTGCCGCCTGCACGAAGCTGGAGCATCTCAACGTCGCCAACTGCCGCAATTTTGACGACATTACGCCCCTCTACGGGCTCAGCAAGCTCAAGCGCTTGTGGCTTGGCTGCTCCGCACCCGTGCCTGATGAGCAGATAATTGAGTTTGAGCGGCTGCACCCGGATTGCGAGCTCAACACCACCGTCTGGTCCGATCCGACGAGTGAAGGCTGGCGCGTCGATCATGTAGACCCGTGGACGAACGAGGTGTTTTACACCGAGCGCTATGAGCTGCTGATGGCACAGTTTGGGTATCGTGAAAATGCGTACTCGTTCATCTCGAACGACCCGCTCTATGACCCGCACGACTGATGTCGGTCAAGAAATTCTTATGGAGATAAAACAAGTATTATGACAGAATACAGGAAAATAGAACCTGCCGACGATGCAAAAATCGCAAAAATCATCCGTTCAAATTTGGAAAAGTTTCATTTGAATCTTCCCGGAACTGCATATTTCGACCCCGAATTAGACCATTTGAGCGCTTATTATAACAGCGCTCCAGATAAGCGCTGCTATTTTGTCGCAGTTGAAGAAGGCGGGCAGCTCGTCGGCGGTGTCGGCATTGCGGAATTTGATGGGATTGAGGCTTGTGCAGAGCTGCAAAAGCTCTATCTTGACGATTCCGCCAAGGGAAAAGGCTATGGGAAAGCTTTGATGCGCCTCGCCGAGGAGCAGGCACGCTCCGCAGGTTATGAAAAGCTGTATCTTGAAACCCATACAAATCTGTCAGCCGCCTTAAATTTGTATGAAAAAA
Source organism: Butyricicoccaceae bacterium (assembly GCA_963629655.1). Classification (GTDB taxonomy): domain Bacteria; phylum Bacillota; class Clostridia; order Oscillospirales; family Oscillospiraceae; genus Limivicinus. The sequence goes on from CAVGKI010000218.1 coordinate 2,343, forward strand.
TGGGCTTTCGGAGAATTGAAAAGCCATGCTTGGTTCAGCATAGCGC
>CAVGKI010000219.1:0-2385 GCA_963629655.1 Butyricicoccaceae bacterium
GCCAGCTCGGCACGGTGCAGATACCGACCGAGGCATTCCTCGCGGTGCTCAAGCTGGACGAGTGATATAGGGGAAAGCCCCGCCGCCGCAGCGATAATAAAAATTTAGGCAGCAGCGTATAATGCGGCAGGAACAGCCGGCAAGAAGCTTTGTGTTCTGATGACGACACTTTTTCAGAGTTTCCCATAAAAACGACATTTGATATGTCGATTGCTCAGAAAGGCAGATGAGCGACTATGATAAATGTGCTGATATGTGACGATGACGAATGCTTTTTGGCAGTACTTAAAAGCTCGGTCAGTGACATACTGCATGGCATGGGCATTCCTACGGCGGTGTATGCTTACAATCGGGCGGAGGATATAACGGAGGCAAATTATCAGGATTGCGATATTGCTTTTTTGGATATTGACTTCAAGGGGGAGACGTACAGCGGCATGGACATTGCCCGCACACTGCGCAGACACGGAAGCAAAGCCGTCATTGTCTTTGTTACCGACTATATACAGTTTGCCCCAGAGGGCTATGAGGTTCAGGCGTTCAGATACATATTAAAAGAAGAGATCGACAGCAGGCTTGCGCCGTATATTGACCAGATCATACAGTATATCCGCACAACAAGAAAAAAACTGCGCATTCAGACAACAGAGGGCAGCGTTGAACTCAGGACAGATGACATATATTTTGTGGAGGCACAAGGGCATATCATCATCTTTCATGTGTGTGATGATAATAAGCGCGAATGGCTTTTTTTCAGCGCTGTCACCTTGGCGAGGATAGAAAGCGAACTTATTGACCTTGGTTTTATGCGCCTGCACAAGAGTTTTTTGGTCAATATGGCACATATAAAGAAGCTGACCGGCGAAGAGGTACAGCTCGACAACGGCACAAGGCTTCGCGTGAGCAAGAAAATGTACCCGGAATCAAGGAAGAGATATATGATGTGGATGGGAGAAAGCTAATTGGAGTATGTGGTGTCGGCACTGTGGATAGGAATAGAGGTAGCAGCTCTTTTTCTGGTGTGCAGGGCATATATGCCGCAGAAAAAGGGCGCTGGATATACCTTGTGCGTGTTCCTGCTTGAGCTTTGTATAACATATATTTATTGTAATTTCATGCCCGGCGCAATGGGCAATCCATATGTCAGGATAGTGCTGTCCTTTGCCGTGTCTTTCTCCTCTGTGAGCCTGACGTTTACTGGCGCGTGGTATACGCGCACGCTGATCGCGGCGCTGTGGCTGGTATGTATGGGGCTTGCGGACACTATCCTTCTGTCGGCGGTCTCAACGGTTCTTGGAATATCGGTCTCCGAGCTGACGGATAAAAGATGGCTGTATGTTGCGGTGTGCACGGTCGATAAATGCGCGGTGCTCTTTGCCGCATGGTGCGCGTTCTATCTCAAACGGGGAAAAGGGCATTCCCCGTCAGCCAGCAGACGGCTTATGCTGATGGTGCTGTTCCCGGTCATAAGCCTTGCGATGATGTGCGTTATTTTTGATATTTATAAAGATCAGGAAGACTTATCGATCAACGCAATTGTTTTCAGCGTGATACTGGGGCTTTCCAATGTCGCAAATATATATCTGATGACAAGCCTTGACAGAACATATAGAGCGGAACAGCAGCTTATTATGCTCAATCAGAGTATGCAGCTTCAATCGGCGAGCTATGCGGCGCTTGAAAAAAGCTATAAATCTCAGCGGACAGCAACGCATGAGTTTAAGCATCAGCTGCGCGCGATACGTGCTCTGCTGGAACAGGACAAGATTTACGAGGCGATGGATTATATAGACGGGCTTCAAATCTCGCAGACATCACGGATGTTCATTTCCAATACGGGCAATCCTATTATTGATGCGGTTTTGAACGACAAGTACCACACGGCAAAAGATAAGAATATAAATTTCCATTTGAAAGTGAACGACCTGTCAGCGGTAAAAGCAGAGACGGATGTCCTTGTTGTGCTTCTGTCGAATCTGCTGGATAACGCAATAGAAGCCTGTGAGCGGGTCGATACTGAGCGAGAGATAAGCAGCTCTTTCCTTGTGAAAAACGACAGCTTTTTTATTTTGATAAAGAATACCTCCCTGCCGGTGACTATCAATGAGGATAGGATAGAAACGGTCAAGCAGCCAAGCTTTGAACATGGCTTCGGCTTGCCGAGCATAAAGCGGGTTTTGACCCAGATGGACGGGGATTTTGCGATGGAGTATTCGGATGGTTGGTTTTGCTTTACCGCCGAGATACCACTGAATTAGATGCCAACAGAATAGCTTTAGATGCCGCAGCGAGCGAAAGCAGCTGCGGCATTTTCGCGCCTTGAGCCTGCGACCACCCCAGTTGCGCTGAAAAACACCCCAGTTGCGCTGAATCTATTGAAAATAT
>CAVGKI010000220.1:0-2381 GCA_963629655.1 Butyricicoccaceae bacterium
GTGTAATATCTGACAAAAGGGACTTTTTTCGCCGTCTCCTCTTCTTCCAACGGGGGTGCCTTTGGGCACCCCCGTTGGATTTTTCATATTCAAATTACGCCGCTAATTGTCAATGCTTAAACCCGAACAGTCCCTTTTTCTCATAGGGCTGGGTGCTTATCTCGCCGACGGTGTAGCCGGTGGCTTCTATTGCCGCCTTTATAGAGGCGGTGTCCGGCTCTGTCTCGCTTATAATAACTGTCTCGCCCTTGGAGTGGGACGATGTGACCTTCTTCACTTGGCAGGCGGCGCGCACAGCGTCGTTGATATGTGCCTCGCACATACCGCACATCATTCCGTCTACCTTTATTTTGGTTTCAAACATTTTTATCGCTCCTTCTATACAAATGCCAAATCAGCGCCGCAATTCGCGGCGCTGTTGTGAACGAAATATGGGAGATGCAGAGAGGTGAAACTGCATCTCCCTTTTCTTACTTACGGCGGCTGTGGCACTCGCCGTGCATGGCACAGCTTGCGCAGCCCGCGCCGCAGGAGGATTTGCCCTGCTTTTTCTGCCGCACGAGGTAAATGGAGATGGAGACAACAATGGCTATCAGTACAATGCAAATAAGGATAGTGGAAAGGTTTTCGGCGACAAAGCTTAACATGACAATCATCTCCTTATGAAGAAATTAAGAAATAAGCTGATTTAGAGCCGGCATCAGACCTTCGCGGAGAGCGTGGTGGCTTCCTTGTAGGGACGGACGAGCATGTAGATGATGCCCGCGAGCGCCGCGAGTGCGAAGATGAGCCCGATAACGCTGACATTGCCGGTGAACAGACCGCCGAACTGATTGATCATCAGGGCGATGATGTAGGCAAAGCCGCACTGGTAGCCGATGGCGAACCATGTCCACTTCGCGTTGTTCATCTCGCGCTTGATAGCGCCGATAGCCGCGAAGCAGGGCGCGCACAGCAGGTTGAACACGAGGAAAGAGTAGCCGGTGATGGGGGTAAAGGTGGCGGCGAGAGTGGCGTACACATCGCCGGAAGCGCCGTAGAGAATGCCCATCGTGCCGACGATGTTCTCCTTTGCGACAAGACCTGTGATGGACGCGACGACTGCCTGCCAGTTGCCCCAGCCGAGCGGGGTGAATATCCATGCGATGGCGCTGCCGATAGCAGCGAGGATGGAATGGTCGATCTCGTCCTCGGCAAGCATGCGGAACGTGCCGTCAACCGAGCCGAAGTAGGTGGTGAACCAGATGAAGATGGTGGAGAGCAGGATTATCGTGCCTGCTTTCTTGATGAAGCTCCAGCCGCGCTCCCACATGGAGCGGAGCACGTTGCCGAGGGTCGGCCAGTGATATGCGGGCAGCTCCATAACGAACGGGGCAGGCTCGCCGGCGAACATCTTGGTCTTCTTGAGCATGATGCCGGAGATAATGATCGCCGCCATGCCGACAAAGTAAGCGGAGGTCGCGACCCATGCAGAGCCGCCGAAGATAGCGCCTGCGATCATTGCGATGAACGGAACCTTTGCGCCGCAGGGAATGAACGTGGTGGTCATGATGGTCATGCGGCGGTCACGCTCGTTTTCGATGGTACGTGAGGCCATGACACCGGGAATACCGCAGCCCGTGCCGATGAGCATGGGGATAAAGGACTTGCCGGAAAGACCGAACTTGCGGAAGATACGGTCAAGCACGAAAGCGATACGCGCCATGTAGCCGCACGCCTCAAGGAACGCAAGCAGCAGGAACAGAACGAGCATCTGCGGCACAAAGCCGAGCACCGCACCGACACCGGCTACGATACCGTCAAGAATCAAGCCGGACAGCCACTCCGCGCAGTTGGCACGCTCAAGTGCATTGCCGATGAGCGTGGGGATGCCGGGTACCCAAACGCCGTAGTTTGCGGGATCGGGCTCCTCGCCGATGGTGTCGAGCGTTGCCTTAGCCTTGGCAAGATCCTCAGCCGTTGCGGTGACCTCCTCGGTTGCGAGGGTCTCCTCGTCCTCAACGGTGTAGGTGAACACGCCGTCTGCCGGTTCGCCGTTTTCTTCAACATAAGCCGCATAGCCGTCTACGACCGCAGCCGCGCCGCTGTATTCATCTGCGACTTCATTGTACTCGGCAGAGCCGATGCCGAACAGATGCCAGCCATCGCCAAACAGCCCGTCGTTTGCCCAGTCGGTTGCTGATGCGCCGACAGTGACCATTGACAGATAGTACACAAGGAACATGACCACCGCGAATATCGGCAGACCGAGCCAGCGGTTCGTGACGATCTTGTCTATCTTATCGGACGTGCTCAGCCCGCCCTTGTTCTTTTTCTTGTAGCAGCCTTTGATTATCTCGGCTATGTAGAGATAGCGCTCGTTGGTGATGATGCTCTCCGCG
>CAVGKI010000221.1:0-2299 GCA_963629655.1 Butyricicoccaceae bacterium
AGCCGGATCTGAGCGCACTGTCCGCCGCGGAACAGGCAGCGGTGCTGGATTTCGCCGAGAAGATAGACGTCACGAACACGGAGCAGATCATGAACTACGGCTCTGCCGCGCAGAAGAATATATCCGAATTTTCCGATGCCGCGCTCGGCACTGTGCGCACCAAGGATCTCGGCGAGGTCGGCGATATGCTGGGCGATCTTGTCGTCGAGCTTCAGGGGCTGAACTTCACGCAGGAGGAGAAAAAGGGTCTGTTCGGACTTTTCAGGAAAGCGACGAACGACATCGCCTCCATGAAAGCGCAGTTCGACAAGGCGGAGGTCAACGTCGATAAGATAGTCGAGGCGTTGGAAAAGCACGAGGTCACGCTGATGAAGGACATCAGCATGATGGACAAAATGTACGACAAGAATCAGGAGTACATGAAGGAGCTGACCATGTATATCCTCGCCGGCAAGCTCAAGATAGAGCAGCTGCGCAATGAGGAGCTGCCCAAGTACGTCAAGCACGCGCAGGAGACGGGGCTGCCGGAGGATGCACAGGCGGCGAACGATTTCGCCAATCTCATCGGGCGCTTTGAAAAGAAGATACACGACCTTGAGCTGACGCGCCAGATCTCCGTGCAGATGGCACCGCAGATACGGCTCATCCAGAACAACGACAGTCTCATGGTGGAGAAGATCCGCTCGTCCATTGTCAACACAATTCCCCTGTGGAAAAACCAGATGGTGCTCGGACTGTCGATGTTCCACTCCGAGCAGGCGATGAAAGCTCAGCGCGAAGTGACCGACACGACAAACGCCCTGCTCATGCAGAACGCGCAGGCGCTGCATCAGGGCAGCGTGAATGTCGCCAAGGAGTCCGAGCGCGGCATTGTGGACATCGAGACGCTCAAAAAGACAAATCAGGAGCTTATCAACACCCTCGACGAGGTGCGCCAGATTCAGGATGCCGGACGCGCCGGACGCGCGCAGGCGGAGGCGGAGCTTAACCGCATAGAGGACGAGCTCAAGCAGAAGCTTCTGGAGATGAACGGCTGACCGCCCCATAGGAGGCTTAGATGAAAGCACTTAAAAATCCGATAATTGCGGTGCTGCTCGCTGTCGCTCTCGTCGCCTCGTCCACGTATCTGTCCGCATCCTCGAATCTCAAAAAGGACACGCAGAAGATAACCGACGGCTTCTACAACGGTGTGAAATACGACGGCAGCAAGCACGCGAGCATATACAGCCAGCTCAACGGCATTCTCGGCGCGGTTGACGGGATGTGCGCCATTGCGGCAAACAACGGCGTTGACGCTGCGGCGCTATCCGCAGCATCGACCGAGCTGAAAGCCGACCTGTCCACCATGCACGATGATATCGGCTCGATATATCTCTCTTACAGCGAGGTGTGCAATTGTCTCACGCCGTTTTTGACGGTGATGGACAGCGCCGCCCTCTCGGAGCATGATCGCGGAGATATGCAGACATATGAGGAAACCGTGACAAACGCCCGCCGCGCCATTGACGAGTCCGGCTACAACGAGAGCGTGCGCACTTATCGCGGCTCGCTCGACCGCACGGCGGAGCTGTTTATCTCGCTCTGCGGTGTTGACGAGCCGGAATATTTCGCATAAGCTTATGGCAACACCGCATGCGGTATTGCCTTATATATCGCCGCTGCTGCGGCAGAACGGAGAAAAACAATGTCTATTGAAAAGGGGCGCGCATATTTCCGCGCGCTGGGAATTGAGGATAGAGTGAGGGAGTTTGATGTGTCGTCCGCGACGGTTGAGCTTGCCGCGCAGGCGCTCGGCGTGGACGGTGCGCGCATCGCAAAGACGCTCTCTTTCAAGACGGAAAGCGGCTGCATGCTCATTCTCGCGGCGGGCGACGCGCGCATCGACAACCACAAATTCAAGGAGAGGTTCCACTTCAAGGCGAAAATGCCCACCCCGGACGAGGTGCTGGAGCTTGTGGGGCATCCCGTCGGCGGCGTGTGCCCGTTCGGGATAAACGACGGCATACCCGTGTATCTCGATGTCAGCCTCAAGCGCTTTGATACGGTGTTCCCCGCCGTCGGCAGTGCCAGCAGCGCGATAGAGCTGAACCTCGACGAGCTTTACAAATACTCCAACGCAGTCGAGTGGATAGATGTTTGCAAGCTGCCGGAGTGTTAATCGAGTAGGAGGCTACCCATTAGTTGAGTAGCCGACCTCTCACACCACCGTGCGTACGGTTCCGTACACGGCGGTTCAATCATATTGAGTGCATGGACTTGTACGCTTCGGATATATCATAATATCCCCTGCGTGCAAGTC
>CAVGKI010000222.1:0-2298 GCA_963629655.1 Butyricicoccaceae bacterium
GACATACACGCGGCGGCTTTGCAAAAAGCCGCCGGTTTTTTTCGCAAATTATTTTATTTGCCCTATTGACATATACTGAGGGCGGGCATATAATGCGATTGAACAGTTGAATGATTGTTCAAATATTGAATAATGCAAGGAGAAGCTGCAATGAAAAAGACCTACATGATAGACGTGGACTGCGCGAACTGCGCCAACAAGATGGAGCAGGCGGCAAAGGAGACTTCCGGCGTGAAGGACGCCGTGGTGAACTTCATGGCGCTGAAGATGACCGTGGAATTTGAGGACGGCGCAGACGTGAAGTCCGTCATGCAGGACGTTCTGAAAAACTGCAAGCGCGTCGAGGACGACTGCGAAATATTCTTCTGATACTATCTGTTTTAAGGGTGTGTGACCATGAACAAGAAGCAAAAGAATGCGCTGTGGCGCATTATCGCCGCGACGGTGATGGTCGTGGGGCTGGAGCTGCTGCCGACGGAGGGCTGGCTGAAGCTTGCGCTGTACCTCATCCCCTATCTGACCATCGGCTATGAAACGCTCATCAAGGCGTTTAAGGGCATAAAAAACCGTCAGCCGTTCGACGAAAACTTTCTCATGGCAGTGGCGACGGTGGGCGCGGTCGCGCTGGGCGATTATAAAGAGGGCGTCGCCGTTATGATATTCTATCAGCTCGGTGAGCTGTTTGAGCATATCGCCGTGGGCAAGAGCCGCCGCAGCATAGGACAGCTCATGGACATCCGCCCGGACTACGCCAACATCGAGGACGAAAACGGGCAGCTCGTGCGCCATGACCCGGACGGGATCGCCGTCGGCACGGTCATTGTCGTGCAGCCGGGCGAAAAGATACCCATTGACGGGGTGATAACGGAGGGCACAAGCGTGCTGAACACTGCGGCGCTGACGGGTGAGAGCCTGCCGCGCAGCGTCTCCGTCGGGGACGAGGTCATAAGCGGCTGCATCAACGACACGGGGCTGCTGAAAATCAGAACGACAAAGGAATTTGGCGAGTCCACCGCGTCAAAGATACTGGAGCTTGTGGAGAACGCAAGCTCGCGCAAGTCCAAGAGCGAGGCGTTCATCTCAAAATTTGCGCGCATATACACCCCTGCGGTGTGCTACAGCGCGCTGGCGCTGGCGTTCATTCCACCGCTCGTCAACCTCATCGCTGGCAATGCCGCAGACTTCGGCACGTGGATATACCGCGCGCTGACGTTCCTCGTCATCTCCTGCCCGTGCGCGCTCGTCATCAGCATACCGCTCAGCTTCTTTGCCGGCATCGGCGGGGCAAGCAGCGCGGGTGTGCTGATAAAAGGCTCAAACTATATGGAAACGCTGTCAAAGGTCAAGTACGTTGTTTTTGACAAGACCGGCACGATGACGCAGGGCGTTTTCGAGGTCGCCGGCATCCACCACAGTGCCATAGACGAGCAAAAGCTGCTGGAATACGCCGCGCTCGCCGAGAGCTATTCCACCCACCCCATCAGCCAGAGTCTGCGCAAGGCGGTGACAGAGCCGCTCGACAAGACCCGCGTGAGCGACGTGCAGGAGATAAGCGGGCACGGCGTGACCGCCGTTGTCGATGGGCACACTGTCGCCGCCGGCAACCACCGCTTGATGGAGCAGCTCGGCATTGAATACATCGAGTGTCACCATGTCGGCACGGTGGTGCACGTGGCGATAGACGGCGAATACTGCGGGCATATACTCATCTGCGACGTTGTAAAGCCCGACGCGAAGGACGCGATAAGCGCGCTCAAGAGCATCGGCGTGAAGGAGACGGTCATGCTCACCGGCGACGGCGACAAGGCGGCGCAGAGCGTGGCGGCGGAGCTGGGCATTGACAAGGTGTACAGCCAGCTTCTGCCGGAGGACAAGGTCGTCCGCGTGGAGGAGCTTCTCGCCGCGAAGGGGAAGGACGAAATGCTTGCCTTCGTGGGCGACGGGATAAACGACGCGCCGGTGCTCTCGCGCGCCGATGTCGGCATCGCGATGGGCGCGCTCGGCTCCGACGCGGCGATAGAGGCAAGCGACGTTGTGCTGATGGACGACAGCCCGCTGAAAATAGCCAAAGCGATACGCATCTCGCGCAAGTGCCTGCGCATCGTGTATGAGAACATCTACTTTGCCATCGGCGTGAAGCTCATCTGCCTTGCGCTGGGCGCGGTAGGCATTGCGAATATGTGGGTCGCCATTTTCGCCGACGTGGGCGTGATGGTGATCGCCGTGCTCAACGCCGTGCGCGCGCTGAACGTGAAGCATCTTTGATAAAGGGAGCGGAAGCATGACAAACGACAGAGA
>CAVGKI010000223.1:0-2280 GCA_963629655.1 Butyricicoccaceae bacterium
GGCTCGGCTCGGACAGGAGCATAGCGCCCTTTTTTCGGCATGTCAAGCCGTATCCCGTGAAAATTTCAGAATCTTTATCGCCGAAGTCAGGGATAAGTGCGCCCTGACTTCGGCTTTTTTGCGTACCGTAAAAGGAGGTGATGCCCTATGGTGACGCAGAAGCCGCCGTGAGGCGGACTTGAACCGATAAAAAAACATCCCTCTCGGCGTGTCCGCCGCCGGTGGGAAGATCCAGCGGACAAAACCACAACATCGGAGGAACACATATGAAGAAGAGCGTATTCAGCCTGCGCCTTGCGCCGCTCATGGTGCTGGGGCTGGTCCTGTGCCTGTGCGCGCTGTGCGTCAGCGCGAGTGCAATGCAAATTTTCGTCAAGACGCTCACTGGAAAGCATATCACGCTCGAAGTAGAGCCGACAGACAGAATTGAGGATGTAAAGGCAAAAATACAGGACGAGGATGGGATCCCTCCGGATCAGCAACAACTGACCTTTGCGGGAAGGCAGCTTGAGAACGGCAACACGCTGCAGGACTATAGCATTCAGAAGGACAGCACGCTTCATCTTAATGTAGTGGCACACAGCCACTGCGTCTGCGGTGGGTCAGTGTCAACCGGCGGGCATATCCATGACGCAACGACCCCCACATGGACGGCGTGGGACGGCGCGAGCGATATAACATACACGGACAAAACCGCCTATGTATATCTGTCCGGCAGCGCGGAGCGGAGCAGTGTACTTACCGTGACGTATGGCAATACACTTAACCTCTGTCTGAACGGCAAGAAGCTCAGCCGCAGTTCCACCGTGATCAAGGTAGAGGGCGATGCCACGCTGAACATCTGCGACTGTCGGGGCGGCGGAGAAATAACGGGTTCGAGCACACAGAACTGCGTCGTTTCTGTGACAACGGTGAATGATTCCAATGCTCATACCACCCTGAACCTGTACGGCGGCACGATCAGCGGCAGCATGAACAATAGTACAAACGACAAAGGCATAATAAAGCTGTATAATAACGACGCAGACAACCAAGAAACCGTAGCAGTATTCAATATGTACGGCGGCAAGGTGAATAATACTGAGGGTTCCGGAGACGCCGTCGATGTCAACTTTGCAAGCGTCGGTACAGGCTACTACAGCATCAATATGTACGGCGGGAGCGTTAGTTGCCCAGGAGGGGATGGATTTGGAAATTCTTTTAGCGGCAGTGGAAATATCACCATGCAGATCACCGGCGGAACGATCACAAGCGGAAACTATGGCGTCGATCTCTGCTCAGGCAATACGCTGACCCTATCGGGCAGCCCACAGTTTATAGCCGGAGGGGATTATAGCGACAGCTACGCCGGGATCTATATTCCTGACAATGTGACCCTGACCGTGGCGAGCGATTTTGCGCCTGCTAATAATACGACTGTTTCAGTGAAGAAGTCCGTTGGCAGCTCCGGCAGCGTTGTGTTCGCCCAGCCCGCAACAGGCACCGGCTCTCTGTCGGGCAAGGCGCAGTATTTTGTTTCCTCGGAGGAGGGTTACTTTGTGGAGTGCAACGAGGACGGCAATCTCCAGCTCTCTACCTGCGCTATTACGGAACAGCCCAGCAAGGACAAAAGTTACACCGTTGCGGCGAACGGCAGCAGTGACAAGGTGGAGTATCAGTGGTATTCTGCGAAGGCGGGCACTGTCTCTGTAACAGATAAAAACGCCACGGCGGGTGAGAACTCTGGCTATTCCGGGTACGGGGGCGAATGGTATGCCATGATTGGCGCAAAGAGTGCCGACGCTGTTACGTGGGACGCTTTTACACTGCACATGACACAGGGCGATGTGCTGACGGTAAAATATCAGAACAGTAGCTACGACTATGACAGCAGCCGAGGCAGCTTCAACAGCTTCACGCTGACCGGGAACGGTCAAACGTGCGCTGGAACCACGGGTGGTGAGAGCTATTATACTACTAAAACCTTCACCGCTCCGGAGGACGGCAACTATACGCTAAAGGTAGAAGGAACGCCGGCAAGCGGTAGCAATGGATATTATTATCTGGGCTGCTCCTTCTCCGCCACCGTGTCAGCGGACGTGGCGGACGGTACGTTGAGCGGGCAGACCGCCGCGCAGCTCAACACCACGGGGCTTGCCGACGGCAAATACCTCTGCGCCGTCACATGGGAGAATAAGACCACGCTCTACAGCAACGCGGTGGATATCTCTACGCCCGCGCACAGCCACTGCGTCTGCGGCGGCAGTGATTGCGGCGAATCGCATAACGCTGACACCAGAT
>CAVGKI010000224.1:0-2275 GCA_963629655.1 Butyricicoccaceae bacterium
TCTCTTCTCGTTACAGAAACAGACGGCATTTGTTTGCCCTTCGCTTCTCGCTGGTTTGTGGCATTTTTAACCGTCAACATTAGGTTGTCGAACAAGTCTATTAAAAAATTTTCCGAGCTGAAAAAGCCCGGAAAGCCTTGATGACACTGCATTGGGAGCAGTGTCATCAAAATTGGCTGACCATGATGGTGCCGGTGACCGGACTCGAACCGGTACGTTGTCGCCAACGAGGGATTTTAAGTCCCTTGTGTCTACCATTCCACCACACCGGCGTGTGATGATGCTATAATAATTTACCACTCATCAGCGCATTAGTCAAGCGCGGATATTTGCCCTAACGCAAAAGAGGACGGTCGAGCCGCCCTCTTTCACTGTTTTTTCTTCGCGTTTCCGCTGTTTTTGCGCCGCTATTCGACCTCGACCACGCCGTCGTCCTTGACGGTGACGGTCATGCCGGTCTTGACATACTCCAAAAACTCATCGCCGAGCTGATCGACAACGGGCATCTTCGCGTCCGTCCACACGTCTCCGAGGATCGCGCCGGAGGCGGCGAGCGAGTCAATGGGCAGGGAGAAGAGCATGCACGCCGGCTGGAGATTGCGCGAGCAGGCGGTAAAGAGCACCATGCCGCCGGTTGTTGAGCCGATGGTCTGCGGCAGACAGAGCGCCTTGCCGAGCATGGACTGCTTATATATGTCAGGGTTATTCTGGTCGCCGCACTTGACCTTCTTGTCGCCGAACATCATAGCCATCTGATAGCTGGCGAGCGTGTTGAAGCCGCCGTGACTGACGAGCGCCTCCGCCGTGCACGTGCCGGGAACCACCACGCGTCCTTTGAACTGCTTCATTTCTTGCCCTCCTTGCTCGTGATGATGTCGAGAATTTCGTCCTCTTTATAAAACCGCGCGCTGGTATATGTGCGCAGCTTGTTGGAGGAGGTGATGACCGCCTTTTTCTTGCACAGGGGATTGTTCATGTACATGAGCGGGCATATGTAGCTGACGATAATGCCGTAGCTGGCGAGCTTTGCGCCGTATGTGCCGGCGTTGAGCTCCTTTATGACGGCGGGTGACGCGGTGAACACCGTGGGCACGCTGACCTTATCCATGCCGTTTGCGCGCAGCTTCGCCTCAATATTATCCGCCCAATCCATCATCTGCCGCAGCGTCATATGCGGACAGCCGACAAAGCACAGCTCCGGCTTTGCGTCCTTGTTCTTCCAGATAACGGGGTAATTGTCCTGGACGCGCTGAAGCTCGGCATCGTCGATGACATAGACCTGTGCGCCCTCCTTGATGAGCGCCTCGCCCTGCTCCTTTGCCTCCGGGGTGAGCTTGTCGATATGGAAAAGCCCCACCGCGCCGTTGGACGCGGTCGCTGCGCCGAAGTCCTTGAGATAGCTGCACGCCTCATCGTCCAGCTCCGTCCCCAGCCACTTGTCAAGCCCCTTGACATACGGGACCTCCTCCATGACCTTCATGCCGATGGCAGAGCCAAGAAGCTGCGCCTCGGGCTTCTTCTCGCACTTGACCTCGATCACCCATGTCGCCTTGCGCCCCTCGTCGGTCAGCAGACCGAACTCCGGCACGAACCCCGCGATAGAGCCCATCAGCTCTATCATGCCGGAGTTGCGGTTGCAGCGCGCGCCGAGCACGGAGTTGGCGTACACGACGGCGGACGACTCCGCCCAGCTTAGCACGTCGCCCTTGTTTGGCTTGTTGCCCATCTGGTCAACGTAGCAGGTGCAGGAATAGGCATCGTCATCCGCTATGCCCAGCTTTTTCAGCTGCTCCTCAAATCTCGCCTGCTCGGTGTACATGATTTTCCGGAAAACTATATCCTCCAGAAAGCTTGTGGGGACGTTTTTGTCGAGCGGGCGCGGGTCGGCGGTGAACCGCTGTCCGTTGGTCAGCCCGGCATCAATGAGGCGGTCAAACAGGTCGTACACGGGCTTGAGCGCCGCAAGACCGTAGGAAATGACCGTGTGCCCCTCCTTGCTCGTGACAGGTACCATACGCTCAGCCCCAAAGGTATCGCCGTACATGACGAGAGTTTTCATGACCTTTGCCATCATCTCGCCCTTTTCGCCGTTGAGCAGAGCCTGCTGTTCGGGTGTTAGCTTCAAAATACCACTTCCTTAAAAAAATTTAACTTTTTGCTTCAAGCTGCTTATGTGCCTTTGCTGTCTGACGATATTTTAACACAACATTGAGCAATAAACAATAGACTTGTTCGACAACCTAATGTTGACGGTTAAAAATGCCACAGACCAGCG
>CAVGKI010000225.1:0-2253 GCA_963629655.1 Butyricicoccaceae bacterium
AGCTGGAACAGCACCGTGTTCGGTCTTTTCGGCAGCGGCAGTGTTGACACCGCCCTGCTGTGGTCTGCTGTGTTCACCATTGTCCCCCTGTCCCTCGCCACCATGGTCGAGCATATCGGCGACATCTGCGCAATATCCTCCACCGTCGGCAAGAACTACGTTGCCGACCCCGGTCTGCACCGCACGCTCCTCGGCGACGGTCTGGCGACCTCCCTTGCCGCGCTGTTCGGCGGTCCGGCGAACACCACCTACGGCGAGAACACCGGCGTGCTCGCGCTCTCTAAGGTTTATGACCCGCGCGTTATCCGCATTGCGGCGGGCTTTGCAATCCTCGTCTCCTTCTGTCCGAAGTTTGCCGCGCTCGTCTCCGCAATGCCCACCGCCACCATCGGCGGCGTGTCCCTCATCCTCTACGGTATGATCTCCGCCGTCGGCGTGCGCAACGTCGTTGAGAATCAGGTGGACTTCACCAACACCCGCAACGTTATCATCGCGGCGCTCATCCTCGTCCTCGCCATCGGCATCAACTACTCCGGCAGCATCCAGATCGGCATCGTCAGCCTGTCCGGGCTTGCCGTCGCCTCCATCGTCGGCATCGCGCTCAACGCGATACTCCCCGGCAAGGACTACGTTTTCGAGCAGGAGCATGACGGCTCGACCTCTGTTGACCTCTCCGGCGCGATAAACATGGAAGAGAATCTGTAACAAGAAATAAATAATATAAAACAAAGCGCTGCTCTCCCGCAAAGACGGGAGAGCAGCGAAAAATGTTGTTATAACGGCACTTATGCCGAAAAATATATATCGCCCAAAAGGGCACACGGAATGCCGCGGCATTCCGTGTATGTGTGTACACACATACACGATAAGGTGTTAATAACCTTATGCCATGCCGCAGCTTTTTGCAAGGAATCTATTATCGAAGGAGTTTGGGGTATGGGAACAGGAGTGCTTCGGCTTTATCAAACGAGGGTCAGAAAAGAATACAAGACAGCGTTTTTTTCGACGTTTTTTATTGTCCTGCTGATTCATGTTTATAAATTTACAAACACACTGCCAAATCACGATTCGGTCTTTAATTACTATTCAGACCAGAATGCGCTCGGCAGCGGCAGATGGGCGCTCTCTTTGGCTTGCGGGCTCAGCTCTTATTTCGACTTGCCTTGGGTGATCGGCGTGCTGTCCTGTGTGTTTATCGCGTTGACAGTGGTTGTTATCACGGCACTTTTCAAGTTGAAAAATCCTGTCCTGATTGGTGTGACCGGGGCGCTGCTTGCGGCATCGCCGGCGACGACAGAGACATTTTTCTTTTTATATACAGCCGACGGATATATGATCGCCATGCTTTTGGCGGCACTGACGGTCTATTTCTCAAGAATGGGAGAAAACAGGCGCTCAAGACTGCTTTTGAGCGGGGTCTGCCTCTGTGTTTCCTGCGGTATTTATCAGGCGTATGTTTCCTTTGCGCTGGTGTTGGCAATATGCTATTTTATTTATGAGCTGCTGAAAAACAATTACAGCAAGCAGGAATACATCAAGTGGATATTGCGGCAGCTCGTTATTTACGTGGCTTCTCTCGCGTGCTATTTTGTCATTTGGAAGCTGTGTATGCACTTGAGCGGTACGACCGCAAACGCATATCAGGGAATTTCCAAGGTAGGAGCGTTGAGCGGAGTGCTTCTTGTGAGAGGACTGCTCAATTCGGTTAAGGCATCGACGCTCTTTTTCCTGCAATGGAATGTGCTGGAGCACGGTTTTTCATTGTACAGCGCTCTCAATTTGCTGTTTCTGGCGGTTATGGCGCTTGGTCTGTTTATTTCCTGCAAGGAAAGTGGTCTTTTCAAGCGCGGGTGGGCTGCGGCACTGCTTGTGCTGTGCTTGGCGGCGGTTATGCCGTCCGCAGGAATCTGGTGCTTTGTGTCGGACGATGTTGGATATAGAGCGATGATGCTTCAGAGCTTGACCCTGCTGTTTGTCCTGACTGCCGTGCTTTACGAAAGCTGGGCAAAGCCGATGCTCAAAAACGCGGTTTGCGTGCTGCTGCTCATTATTATTGCCAACAACGCACTAATGGCGAATATCAGTTATTTCTACCTGAATTTCTGCTACGAGCGCAGTTATGCCGATGGTCTGGAGATGATGATAACGATTCATGACCTGCAGGATGAGTATGATTTTGATAAGATAGCGGTCATTGGCAATAGACTTGTTCGACAACCTAATGTTGACGGTTAAAAATGCCACAGACCAGCG
>CAVGKI010000226.1:0-2228 GCA_963629655.1 Butyricicoccaceae bacterium
GTGTACGCTCGCCGTCATCTCCCGCGAGGAGGACGACCTCGACGCTCTGCGCGCGCACCGCGAGCTCCTTGCGAACGGGTATTCCGCGCGCGTGCAGCTTCTCAGCCATGCGCCCCTCCCCATGAGCTCCGGCGAGATCCGCGTCTGGCTGCGTCTGCGGCTGGGGTCGGATCTCCTCGACGGCGCGGTGTATGCCGATATTATAAAGCACCGCTGGTACGACGCGATGCCGGAGCTGTGCTGGCTGCGCGAGGCGGTCAAGCCCTATCTCAAGCCCAAGCGCGTCGCGCACGTCGCCGGGTGCGAGAGCGAGGCGGTCAAGCTCGCCATGCATTACGGCGAGGACGCGGAGAGCGCCGCCGAGGCTGGCATTCTGCACGACATAACAAAAAAATTGACCCGCGAGGAGCAGTTGATATTGTGCGATAAATATGGTATCATCTGCGATAAAGACCAGCTTGCCAATGAAAAGCTGCTGCACGCCATAACGGGTGCGGCGCTGGCAAGGGCGGAGTTCGGCGTGCCGGACGCGGTGTATTCCGCCATCCGCTGGCACACCACCGGCAAGCCCGACATGACGCTGCTGGAAAAAATAATCTATATGGCGGATTATATCGAGCCCACGCGCGACTTCCCCGGCGTTGAAAGGCTTCGTGCGCTGGCGTATAAGGATCTGGATGCCGCTATGGCGCTGGGGCTTGAAATGAGCCTTGAGGATATACGCGCGCAGGGCGTGCAGCCGCACCGTGATACCGTTGACGCATGGCAGTGGTACGCTGCCGGGCATAGATAACGAGCATTGACAAATATAAGGAGGAAAAAGTTATGCTTACTCCCGCCGAAATAGCCGGCATTGCAGCAAGGGCACTTGACGACAAGAAGGCAAGAGACGTTAAAATTCTCAAAACCGCCGAGCAGACCGTTATTGCGGACTATTTTGTCATCTGCAACGGCACCTCGTCCACGCATATCAAGGCGCTCGTCGATGAGGTCGACCGCAAGCTCTCCGAGGCAGGCGAGCCGCCGATACGCCGCGAGGGGCTGCGCTCGGACATCTGGGTGCTCATGGACTTCGGCAGCGTCATCGTCCACGTTTTTACCGACGAGGCGCGCAAATTCTATAACCTTGAGCGCCTTTGGAGCGACTCTGAGGAAGTGCCCATCTCATCCCTTCCATGCCCTCAGGCTGAGTGAGCGGCAGCGCTGTGCTCGACCGTGAGGGCGAAAACGGACAAATAATTTCAATTTGCTTTACCAGAGAGGGATAATATAAAATGAAATACGATTTTACCGCAATAGAGAAGAAATGGCAGCAGCGCTGGGATGAGACAAAGCCCTATGCCGCCGTCACCGGCAGCGACAAGCCCAAGTTTTATGCGCTTGTGGAGTTTCCGTACCCCTCCGGGCAGGGGCTGCACGTCGGTCACCCGCGCCCCTACACCGCTATGGACATCATTGCCCGCAAGAAGCGTATGCAGGGCTATAACGTCCTCTTCCCGATAGGGTTTGACGCTTTCGGTCTGCCCACGGAAAATTATGCGATCAAAAACCACATCCACCCCGCCGTCGTCACCGAGCGCAACATCGCCAACTTCACCAATCAGCTCAAGATGCTCGGCTTCGGCTTTGATTGGGACAGAGTTGTCGATACCACAGACCCCAAGTATTATAAGTGGACGCAGTGGATATTCCTGCAGCTTTTCAAGAAAGGGCTTGCCTACAAGACCACCATGCCCGTCAACTGGTGCACGAGCTGCAAGTGCGTGCTGGCAAATGAAGAGGTTGTCAACGGCGTGTGCGAGCGCTGCGGCAGCGAGGTCATTCGCAAGGAGAAGAGCCAGTGGATGCTCGCCATCACCAAGTACGCCCAGCGCCTCATCGACGATTTGGACACCGTGGATTATATCGAGCGCGTCAAGACCCAGCAGCGCAACTGGATCGGGCGCTCCACCGGCGCGGAGGTCACGTTCAAGACCACCTGCGGCGATGATATAGTCGTCTACACCACCCGCCCCGACACGCTTTTCGGCGCAACGTATATGGTTCTTGCGCCGGAGCATAAGTACGTCAAGGCGTGGCAGGACAGGCTGACGAATTGGGACGCGGTTTCCGCTTACGTTGAGGAGGCGGCGCACAAGTCCGACTTTGAGCGCTCCGAGCTTGACAAGGAAAAGACCGGCGTGGAGCTGGAGGGCGTGCGCGCGATAAATCCCGTCAACGGCAGGGAG
>CAVGKI010000227.1:0-2180 GCA_963629655.1 Butyricicoccaceae bacterium
TCAAACGCTTCAGAATATTCTCTTCTCGTTACAGAAACAGACGGCATTTGTTTGCACTTCGCTTCTCGCTGGTTTGTGGCATTTTTAACCGTCAACATTAGGTCGTCGAACAAGTCTAATATTCCCCCCGCGTCACTTGCCGAACAGGCGCTTTAGATTGAGCGCCGCAGCTTTCAGCTCGTTCTTGCTGTAGGAATTGTTCTCGTCCGCCATGACGGCGCTCACCGCCTCCTTGGCGGTCACGCCCCCGGCGACCATCGCGTCGACAAGCATCGCCTCGGCGGAGACGGTATGCTCCACCTTATTAAATATATAATCCTCGTCTATCTCGACAATGACGGCATACTCCCCCTTGTCGTAGCTGCCCTTGGCGAGAAGCTGCTCGCGCACCTCGGCAGGCGTGCCGCGAAAGCTCATCTCGTGCAGCTTCGTCATGTCGTTGCACAGGCACATATGGCACCTCGCGCCCGCGCCGATGAAAAATTCCACCAGCTCCATTATCCGCTTGGGCGATTCGTAGAGCGCAAACGTGCGCGTGTCGCCCCGGCGCAGCTTTTCCAACATGCGGCGGCGCTCGGCATTCTCGCGCGGGAAAAAGCCGTAGAACATAAAGCTTGACAAATCAAAGCCGGAGACGGACAGCGCCGTCACCGCCGCGCAGCAGCCCGGCACGCCCACAACACGAATGCCCGCCTCGACCGCGGCGCGGATAAGCTCATTGCCGGGGTCTGATATACAAGGCGTGCCCGCGTCGGTTATGACCGCGACGGACTTCCCCGACAGCATTTCGCCGATGAAGTACTTCGCCTTGCCGTATTCGTTGAATTTGTGGTTGGAAACAAGCTTGTTTCGTATCTCAAGCTTGCCCAGCAGCACCATTGAGCGGCGGGTGTCCTCTGCGGCGATGATGTCCACCTCGGAGAGTATTTTCCTCCCACGCGGGGACATATCCTGCGAGTTGCCGATAGGCGTTGCGACGATATAAAGCGTGCCGACTGTTTTCTCGTCCATAATATACTCCTTGATTTATTCGCGGACTTGATTTATTCGCGGATATTATATAACAATTCCCTCCGATGTGCAACGGCGGGAGAGCCTTATAGTATCATATTTCCGAAAACCTATACTCCGCATGGCGGTGATAGTGCTCATCCACGCGAAGAACGGTGCTCGGAAACTGCGGCTTGTTGGGGCTGTCGGGGTACGCCTCCGGCTCGATGGCAAGACCGCAGTTTGCCCGGTGCGGGGCGGACATGGACAAGGCAGTGTATATCTGCACGGTGGGAAGGTCTGAGTATACATCAAGCCGCGTTCCGCCGTGCTCGACAGTGCAGACATGCTCACCTGCGAGCGTGAAGCAATGGTCATAGTCGCGCGCTATGCGCCGCATGATGGAAAAGTCAAACTCCCCCTCCGGCGGCATGACGCGCCCGGTCGGAATGAGCCCCTCGTCAACCTCCAGCCAGCCCGCCGCAGGTATCTGCATGGAATAGTCCAGCACGCTCTCCCCGCCGAGGGTGAAATACATATGCGATGTGGGGGCATACACCGTGTCCGTATCGCACACTCCGCCGAAATCAAGGCGCAGCGTGCCGCCCTCGACGGTATAGGTCACGCTCGCTTCAAGTGCGCCGACCGCGCCGTCAAGTATCAGCTCATCCAGAACCGTCTGCTTGAAAACGGCGGCACGCCGGACTTCACGCGCGGCACGCTGGAGGGCGACATTGCCCCCTCCGACATCACGTTCTTCCGCCTTCAGTGCGGCAGCGACGGGGTGCTGCGCGCCTACGTGGCGGAGGGCGCGGTGCTCGATGTGCCGACGGGCTCCTTCGGCGGCATCGGCGTGTTTGCCATTCCCGAGATGGGGCGGTTTTACCGCCATGTGCTCATCGAAAAGCGTTATCCGCACCACGGCGCAGTCGCCTTTGGGCACTACGGCAAGGCGATATTCAGCCTCCTGCGCTATCTCGGTGTTGCGGACATCGCGTATAATCAGCCAAAGTCGCTCCCGTATCCGACGGAGAACCCATTTGCCTGATAGATTTTTATATTGCGCGCCGCATGAGCGGCGGATATAATGAGGGTGTGCCGCTGCGGCACACCCTCAAATTTTTATATAGGAGACATATTATGCGCACGAGAGACATGACCTATATTGCCCTCATGGCGGTCGTTATCAG
>CAVGKI010000228.1:0-2156 GCA_963629655.1 Butyricicoccaceae bacterium
ACGGAAGCTTGAGAATTTGGAGCTTGAAAGCACGGATTAGAATTTGCAAATGTGTCCAATCAAAAACGGAGAGACTACTATCGGACATTATCTCTGAGCGTATCAATGCCCGCAGATATACATTAAAAAGCTTCCGGCACAACGTTCGGAAGCTTTTGACTTTTATGCTCGTATTATTTTTCTCCTGCTGTGTCTCAATGCCATTATTTAATAAAAAGCTTTAATATGCGTCCTTCATGATGTGCCCGGCGAGATAGCTGGCAAAGCCGTCATAGGCGAGGTTGAAGTGATACGCCATGTCATGCAGTGTTCTCTCCTGCGGCGCGCTCTCGCGCAGCTCATGCGCGGGAAAGCTCTCGCGGTAGAGTGTCATTGCTTCGGAATACATTGCATGGCTCGCGTCGGTAATGCGTTCAAATCTCATGCTTATCTCCACTGTCTAATATGTAAATATACCGGCATTTTTCCATATCAACGCGCCCGTCGGGGAGAAATGCCACGCCCTCCTCTTCCAGCAGCATACGCCGAAAGTCTGCGTGCCCACCGCCGGCGATCTCGCCGCTTTCCTTTACGACGCGCTGCCACGGCACATCGTCCGGGCAGCGGCGCATCGCCCAGCCGACCTGCCGCGCCGCCCGCGGCGCGCCGAGCACACGCGCAATCTGTCCGTATGACATGACCCTCCCGCGCGGTATCTGCGCAGCAGCAGCGTATACGGAGGCAAAAAAGTCGGTGCTGTTATTTTTGCTCATGTGATTATATCCAATCCCGCAGGCAGGCAAAAGCTCAAAACTCCGCCAGCGTTTTCTCGAACGCTGGGAGGCTGCGGCATATCATGTCGTAGGACACACAGGTGCTCACGCGGAAATAGTCCCCGCAGCCGAAGTCCCCGCCCGGCACAACAAGCAGGTCGTGCGCACGCGCCGCGTCGGAGAATGCCTCGGCATCGCCGCCGGGTGCCTTGACGAACATATAGAACGCGCCATCCGGGTGCACACAGTCATATCCCATAGCGGTGAGCCTTTCATAAAGGAAATAGCTGTTGCGGCGGTAAGTCTCCACATCGGGGCGGAGGGTCGCGCAGCGCTCAATGACGCGCTGCTGAAGCGACGGAGCGCAGACATGCCCGCTCGCGCGCGCCGCACCGGCGATGGCGGCAAAAACCTCCGCGCTGTCATCCACGGTGTCGGGAACGCAGATGTAGCCCACGCGCTCACCGGGGAGCGAAAGCGACTTGGAATACGAATAGCACACGACGGTGTTGTTATAAACAGTGGGGATAAACGGCACGGGCGAGCCGTCGAACACCAGCTCACGGTAAGGCTCGTCGGCAATGATGTAGATGGGGTGTCCGTATTCGGCGCTCTTCTCGGTGAGGAGCTTCGCCACCGACTCCAGCGCCGCGCGGGTATAGACAACGCCGGTTGGGTTGTTGGGCGAGTTTATTATGACCGCCTGAGTGTGCGCAGTGATGCCGCGCGCAAGGGCGGCGGCATCGGGCTGGAACGTGCGCGTGTCCGCCATTACGGGGACAAAGCGCGCTCCGTTTGCCTCCGTAAATGGGACATACTCCGGGAAGCACGGCATGATGCCGATGATCTCCGCATCCTCCACGGCGAGCGCGCGGATGACCGACACGAGCGCGGGCGCTGCGCCGCAGGTGAAAAAGATGTTCTCCTTTCTCAGCGCCGTGCCGTAGCGCGCGTTGAGATCGTCCGCAACGGCGAGGCGCGCCTCCGGCACACCGGGCGCAGGCGTATAGCCGTGGACGCGGAGGCTGTCAACCGTCTCGACCGTGGAGACGAAAGCGCGGTTCACCTCCGGCGGCGCGGGAACGGAGGGGTTGCCGATGGAAAAGTCATATACATTCTCGCGCCCGACGACGGCGGCACGGGCATTGCCATACTCAAAAAGCTCGCGTATGACTGAGCCGGACGTGCCGAGCGCGAGCATAGCTTTGTTCACCATAATATATTCTCCCAACCTTGTTATTTTCTGCGGCTTATTAGACCTGTTCGATAACCTCTGCGTGGTAGAAAAATACACAAATAAATGGTATACTTGAGTGGGGAGAGAAAGAATGGATAATGTAAAGCGAATAGCGAAACTCAAGGAAAAAGAATACCAGAGGATATTTGGAGTAAAAAAAGCCATTT
>CAVGKI010000229.1:0-2151 GCA_963629655.1 Butyricicoccaceae bacterium
CAAGCCGGGCGGTATAATAAGCATAGCAAAGAGCGCTGCGACAAGCGGTTAGCTCTTTACAAAGTGCTCAACAATTGACAAAAGCGTCAACCGTCGTCACTGGTCAGAGTGGCGGCGGTTTCGCTTTACGGTTATCGTGATCGTGTATGTAAATACATGAAAAGTAATCGTAATAGGCATACGCTATTCCTCCTTTACGGAAGAAGTAGCTAGCCGCCTGCCGTTGTGCAACGCTCTAAGGGTACATATGTACCGTTTACAAAATAACACATTATGCGACAAAAGGCAACTCAAAATTTTCAAGATGTATTGATGAGAAAAACAATACCGCCCGGCTTGACAAAAACCAAGCCGGGCGGTATAATAAGCATAGCAAAGAGCGCTGCGACAAGCGGTTAGCTCAGGTAGATTGTGAAACTACATAACTATGTATGCAGAAACCGTCACTTGCCGGAGTGGCGGCTTCTGCTTTTTACGGTTATCGTAATCGTGTATGCAAATACATGAAAAGTAATCGTAATAGGCATACGCTTCACCTCCTTTACGGAGATGTAGCTAACTACCGCCCTGCGGTATAAGTGCGCGTTAGCCAAATCAAAGATTTGGACGCTTACTTACGCCTGCCGTTGTGCAGCGCTCTAAGGGTACTATGTACCGTATACAGAATAACACATTGTGCGACAAAAGGCAACTCAAAATTTTCAAGGCGTATTACAGACGCGCTATGTCTTATTTTCATATATACCGAAGCACTGGTAAAGCTTGCGGAAAAGCATATGCCCTCCATAATTTTATGCAAGGTGACAAATTCTGGCTTTTGAGGGGCACAGCCCCTCAAAAGCCACTGTTCACTGACCACTAGCCACTAGCCACTGGTCACTCGTCATATCCCATCGGGTTTTTCGACTGCCATACCCATGTGTCGCGGCACATATCGTCAAGGTCGTGCTCCGCCCTCCAGCCGAGCATTTCCGCGCTCCTGTCGGGGCTGGCGTAGACCGTGGCGACATCGCCGGGGCGGCGCGGGGTGATCTCATACGGGATATGTCTCCCCGTGACGCGCTCGAACGCCTTTACCATGTCGAGCACGCTGTACCCCATGCCCGTGCCGAGGTTGAAAACGCTCTCGCCGCGGTGGGACTGCATATACTCTATCGCGGCGACGTGACCGCGCGCGAGGTCAACGACATGGATGTAATCGCGCACGCCCGTGCCGTCGGGGGTGTCGTAATCATTGCCAAAGACGCTGAGATGATCGCGCCGTCCGATGGCGACCTGCGAGATGAACGGCATGAGGTTGTTGGGAATGCCCTGCGGATCCTCGCCGATGAGCCCGCTCTCGTGCGCGCCGATGGGGTTGAAATAGCGCAGCAGCACAACCGACCAGTCATCTATCGCCTTGGCGGAGTCGCGGAGGATCTGCTCGTTCATATACTTTGTCCAGCCGTAGGGGTTGGTGCACATGCCGGTGCGCGAGCTCTCGCGCACCGGCATCTCGTTGTCGGCGGAGTAGACCGTCGCCGAGGAGGAAAACACAATGTTCTTCACGCCGTGGTCGCGCATCGCCTCGCACAGCGTCACGGTGGAGAAGAGGTTGTTGTCGTAATACTCCAGCGGCATGCGCACGGATTCGCCCACCGCCTTGAGCCCCGCGAAGTGAATAACGCAGTTGATGTCGTGCTTGGTAAATATCTCGTCGAGCACCTTTCTGTTCCTCACGTCCTCGGCGTAGAAGTCGATATGCCCGCAGGTGATCTCTTCCACGCGCGCTATCGCCTTCGCCTTGGAATTGACGAGGTTGTCTATCACGACGACCTCCATGCCCTTGTTCAAAAGCTCCACGCAGGTGTGGCTGCCTATGTACCCTGCGCCGCCTGTCACTAATATCTTCATCGTCGTATCTCCTGTTCGTTGTTATATTTTCATAGTGTACTTCAATCCAGCAGCTTTTCTGGGTATATGCCGTCGGCGCGCATTTTCGCGATGGCGGACTTGAACGGCGCGAGGTCGTCCTTATACGTGATGCCGTACCATGTCTCATGGCAGTTGAGCACGCGCACGCTGCCCTCGCCGTCCTTTATGAGGGCGTTCGCGACAAACGGCAGGAAGTATTCGCACTTCAAGGGATTCTGCGGCAGGTTTTCATCCAGC
>CAVGKI010000230.1:0-2146 GCA_963629655.1 Butyricicoccaceae bacterium
CGCTGGTTTGTGGCATTTTTAACCGTCAACATTAGGTTGTCGAACAAGTCTAATATAGAAAAATTCGCCCGGAGCATTGCTTCGGGCGAAAGTATAAATATATGGGATTATCGTTCAGGGCTCGCCGTCTGCGCTGTTGGCATTGCCGTAGTATATTCCGGCGTATTCCTCGGGGGCGGGGCGCTCGCACTTGGGGTCGAGCCAGTAGAAGCTGTACTCCTGAAGATTGTAGCCCAGCTGCTCGCGAAGTAGCTCGTGCCGCTCCACCCAGTGGTAGGTGGCGTTGTTCTCGTCATACCACGTGTAGCGCCAGGAGTCGCCCTGCTCATCGGAGGAGGAAGTGCTTATCGTGCAGTTGGGGGCGCGCTTTTGCATCTCGGCTATCTGCTCGGCGGGTATGGGGGTCTGCGTGCCGATCCACAGGCGCTCCAGCTCCGTCAGCGAGTAGAGCGGGGAGATGTCCGTGAGGTTGGGGAGGTTTGAGATGTTCAGGTGGCGCAGGTTTGTCAGCCCCGAGAGCGGGGAGAGGTCGGTCACGTTCGTGGTGAAGATTTCGAGGTATTCAAGCTTCGGACAGCTTGCCAGCGGGGAAATGTCGGACAGGGGGTTCATCGCGACGATGAAGACCTCGAGGTCGGGCATGCTCTGCACAAAGCCAATGCTGTATATCATCTCGTTGTGCCCAATGTCGATGTACTTTGCTTTTGTGCAGTATTTGAGCTTGTCGACCTCCTCGTCGGTGAGTATGCCGCCGACGGACGGACGCGAGGCGAGGATGCGCTCGGTATCCGTGCGGACGCTGTAAAGCGTGCCGAACCAGATGCGCCACACCACGTCGATATTCGGAAACTGCTCACGTATCTGCTGCATGCGGTCGTTACTGAGCGGGGTGACCACGCCGCCGTCGTCCATGTCCAGCGTTTTGCAGTTCGTGAGCGCGGGGAGCGCCGCGACGACCGCGTCGCCGTTGTCGCTTATCTCGGTCTTGCTGAGGTCTATTGTCTCGTCGGCGAGGGTGAAGCTCTTGCCGTAGAGCGTGAATGAATAGTCAAAAGCAGCCTGCGGGCAGGCTTTTTCCAGCGCGGCGATCTCGTCCCACGTCAGCTTGCAGCCGTCCTCGTCGCCGAGCGCGACGGAGGTGAGGGCGGTCATGCAGGGGAGGTAGGGGGTAAGCTCTGCCACGGAGGCGGAGTCTATGCCGGTCAGGTCGAGGGCGGTAGTGTCGAGCGCGCAGTCTATCCCGCCGGCGGTGAAAGCGTAGGCAAAGGAGAGCTCGGGGTGCGCGGCGGTGAGGGAGAGCAGCGTGTCCGCGCTGAGGGCGGATGCGCCGTCGCCGCTGCCTAAATCTATCGCCGTCACGGCGGGGAGCTTTGCGAGCACTGCCATGTATGCGTCGAGGGAGGCGGCGTCAACGCCGGCAAGGCTCACGCTCTCGGCGTGGTTGTCCACGCGCGTCCCGTCCGGCAGGGCAACGTCATAGGTCACATCGACCTGCGGGTTAGCCTGCGCCCATGCGATTATTTCATCGGTGCAGCTGCTCCCGCGGAAGTCCGCCGTGCGCAGTGCGGTGAAGCCGGCGAGCTTTTCCGTCTCCCCGTCGTGCAGAATAACGGTGAGGTCGGCGGTGTCGTTTTTGAATACGCCCTCCTCAAGGGCGACGGAATGCGTCACGGCGGCGGCGACATCGCTAAACGAGATGCCCCACAGCCATGAGGCGCTGCATATAACAAGGAACAGCACATATATAGTCACGCACAGCCCCGCAAGCCTTTTGCCTTTCATCGACGAAACCTCCGACAGAGCCCAAAGAATGTAGCAAATGTAGCAAATACAGCATAAGTATATCATCACATATTTGCTTTTTCAAGTGAGCTTTGATAAAAAGCGACAGAGGGCGGCGTGCGTTCGCGGGCGCGAAAAAAATGTGCGGGAAATTTCAAAAAAACTATTGACAAATCGAGCAGTGTTTGATAATATAATCAAGCCGTTAAGCCATGGCCAAGTAGTTCAGCTGGTTAGAACGCCGGCCTGTCACGCCGGAGGTCGAGGGTTCAAGTCCCTTCTTGGTCGCCACAGTAAATGCCCCTTCTTCAAGGGGCATATGCTTTGCTGCTATAGCTCAGCAGGTAGAGCGCATCCTTGGTAA
>CAVGKI010000231.1:0-2130 GCA_963629655.1 Butyricicoccaceae bacterium
CCCACGCCGGAAAAAAGCATGATGCGGCTTGGGTAGGCATCTCCGGGCAGCTCAATAACGGCGGAGACACCGCGCATGGCGGCAAACGTCTCCGGCGAGGAGGTGTTGCCCAGCCCCGTAAACGCGATGGCGGCATACACCAGCGAGATGAGCGCCATTATCCCGGCATCTACCCGGTCAAGCGTATGCGGGCAGCGCCCGCCTCCCGGCAGCGCGCAGCGGCGCAGGTCGGGCAGACCGAGGAAGAACTGCGCAAGCAGTATAAAAAGTGTGATTGGCAGCAGATACGTGATTTTCATAGTTACCCTGCGGCGCTGTGCGCGCCGCGAATCATTGCAGTTTTATCCCCGAAGCACCGTGTGCAGCTCATGCACGTCGGCGAGGATATAGTCCGGCTGACGCTCGGCGGCGGCAGCCATTTCGGCGCTCGTCTCGCCGGAGAGGACGAGCACGGACACCGCCCCCGCGTTCTGCGCGACGGCAATATCGGTGTACAGCCTGTCGCCCACGGCGCAGATGCGCTCGTTGGGAATACCCGTCATGGCGGAGATAACGTCTATCATGTTGCGGTTGGGCTTGCCGATGTATGTCGGCTCTCTGCCGGAGGAGGCGGTCAGAAGCGCGCAGATACTGCCGCAGTCGGGCAGCACCTCGTCCGCCGGCATGGGACATACCCAGTCGGGGTTCGCCGCGATGAACGCCGCGCCGCGCCGCAGGAAGTGACACGCGCGCTCAAGCTTTTCATACACCAGCTCCGTGTCAAAGCCCTGCACCACCACATCGACGGTGTCCGCCTCGGTATGCCCGCTCTCGTCGTTGACGAGGTTTATCCCGTAGCTGACAAGCTCGCGGTGGAACGCGCGCGTCCCGGCGAGGTATACGCTCGCGCCGGGATGGCGCTGGCTGAGGTACATCCCCGTCGCCATGCCGGAGGTGAACACATTTTCGCTCTCGCACGGGAAGCCGAGACGGCGCAGACGGGTGATGTAATCCGTCCCCGCGCGGGAGGAGTTATTGGTGAGATATATGTATTTTTTCCCGAGAGCGGGGAGGTCATTCATCAGCTCTATCGCCCCGGCGTACACATTATCGCCGAGATAAAGCGTGCCGTCCATATCGAAGAGAAAAAGTTCACAGTCTTTCAGCTTTTGATAGTCCATTTTGCATTGCGCTCCTTATTCG
This sequence comes from Butyricicoccaceae bacterium, assembly GCA_963629655.1. Classification (GTDB taxonomy): domain Bacteria; phylum Bacillota; class Clostridia; order Oscillospirales; family Oscillospiraceae; genus Limivicinus. Next base: position 1,183 of record CAVGKI010000231.1, read on the forward strand.
TCGTCCTCTGCCCACAGCAGCGCACACCTGACCGCCTTGCCCCAGCCGCGCAGCAGCTTTTCGCGCTTCTCACCGTCCATGACGGGGTAGAACACCTTGTCCACCGCCCAGTTGGCGCGGATATCGTCAATATCATCCCAGTAGCCCACGGCAAGCCCCGCGAGGTATGCCGCGCCGAGCGCGGTTGTCTCTATGCAGCTCGGACGCACGACCTCGCACCCGACAAGGTCGCTCTGGAACTGCATGAGAAAATCGTTGGCGCAGGCACCGCCGTCAACCTTGAGGCGGGAAATTTTTATGCCGGAGTCCTGCTCCATCGCGCGGGCAATGTCGTAGGTCTGGTAGGCGAGGGATTCAAGCGTTGCGCGCACAAGGTGGGCGCGCCCGAACCCGCGCGTCACGCCGAGGATCGCCCCGCGCGTGCGCTGACTCCAATACGGCGCACCGAGCCCGGTAAATGCCGGCACAACGTAGCCGCCCGCCGTGTCGGACACAGCCTCGGCATACTGCTGGCTCTCACCTGCAGAGGAGATGATGCCCAGCTCGTCCCGCAGCCACTGTATCGCTGCTCCCGCAACAAAGATGCTGCCCTCAAGCGCGTACTCCACATGGTCCTCAAAGCCCACGGCGATGGTTGTGACCAGCCCGTTGGAGGACATGACAGGCTCACGCCCGGTGTTCATCAAAAGGAAGCAGCCCGTGCCGTAGGTGTTTTTCATCTCGCCCGGCTCGAAGCAGCACTGCCCAAACAGCGCGCACTGCTGGTCGCCCGCCGCGCCCGCAATGGGTATCTCGCCGCCGTAAAGCTCAAACTCCGTCCTGCCGTAGACGGCGCTGGACGGGCGAACCTCCGGGAGAATGCACCGCGGTATATCCAGCAGGCGCAGCAGCTCCTCGTCCCAGCACAGCTCGTGGATGTTATAGAGCATGGTGCGGCTGGCGTTGGTG
>CAVGKI010000232.1:0-2130 GCA_963629655.1 Butyricicoccaceae bacterium
GTTATATAGTTATGCCCGTCGGTCCTTTCGCCCTTATAGGCGACGAACACGTCACCGGGGCGGACGGCGCGGCTGTCAATAACGATCTCGCCCAGCGGCGCGTCGGGCGCGCACGCGCCGCAAAGCGTGCCGCCGCAGGCTTCCAGCGCATCCCTGACCGTGAAATTAAACATACTTTTCTTCACTCCCATACTAATTAAAGTTAATTTTAACACATATATTTTTTCATTCAAGGCTTATTTGTAAAAAAAGTAGTGCACACGGAGAAAATATGTGCTATAATAGAAAAATGTGATTGATTGAAAACTGCAAAGGAAAAGAAAGCGTATGAATTATGTGGTGGTGGATTTGGAATGGAATCAGGCGATGAGCTCCAAATCCTCCGTGTTCAACAAGCTCCCCATCCATCTGCGCGGGGAGATAATCGAGATAGGCGCGGTCAAGCTTGACGAGAATATGCAGCCGGCAGAGGAGCTGACCATTGATGTCAAGCCCGTGTACTTCAAGCGTATGCACTACAAGGTCAAGAAGATAACCGGCTTCGATAAGGAGCGCCTCGCGCACGGCATCGCGTTTGCCGACGCGCTGTCGGAGCTGCACGAGTTCTGCGGCGACGACGTGACGTTCATCACGTGGGGCTGCGACGACCAGGGCATACTTGAGCAGAACATCATCATCCACGACCTTGATTGGGACTGGATCGCAGGCTGGGTCAACCTGCAGCTTATTTATAACCTCCAGACCGGCGGGGACAAGAATCAGAAGTCTCTCGCCAGCGCGATGGAGCATTTCGAGATTGAGCAGACGCGCGTGGCGCATGACGCGCTTGGCGACGCATACAACACGGCGCTTGTGTGCACGAGGCTGAACATGGCGGAGGGGCTGCGGCTCTACCCGGACGCGGGGCGCATTCTTGCCACGCGTATGCCCAACTACAAGCCGCCCGTTGACCGCAGCGGTGAGGAGCCGCTGCTGCACGAGAGCTTCGACGGCTTTGAGAGCAAGGCGGCGGCATTTGCAGACGAACGGCTGACGGCGCTCCCCTGCCCCGTGTGCGGCGGAGAGACGGCATGCACGCGGTGGATAAACCAGGGCGACCAGCGGTATATGAACATATACACCTGTGAAGATGACGGCGCGTTCCTCGTGCGGGCAAAGTTCCGCAAGAACGTTGAGGACAAGAGCTGGACGGCAAACAAGCTCGTCTACAAGGCGACGGAGGAGATGCAGGACTTTTACAAAACGAAGTCCACGCAGTCGCGCCGCCGCGGGCGCGGGCACGGCGGGCGCAGAAACCGCCCCGCAAAATAAAAGCGATAATCCTTTGATTGGCAAATCCGCCGCCGGGATTTTGTGAAAAGCTCACGAAATTTTGCGGCGGATTTTGTCGCATCTGTATACAAATCGGAGAAGTAGGAATTTGCGTATTGACATTGAGGCGCGCCGGTGCTAAAGTTGCGCCATCAAAAACGAAGGGAGACGCAGACATGACCGAGCGCAATTACAACCGCTTTGATATGACCGGCTCATGCACCGAGTGCACTGAGTCCGCTTTCGCGTCCTCTTCCCGCTCCAATAACGCCCTCCTGCTTATTACGGACACTGTTATCGCAGTGTCCGTTTTTGTCGCGCTTTCCGTCATAGCAGGCATTATTGACAGCGCTGCTGTTATAATTATTTCCGCGATAATTATAATACTTACTGCTGCCATAATATGCATTATTATTGCGCCGCCGGAATACAGACCGAACAGAGGCTTGGAGCCGTTGATTTGATTTTTTGCGTATACTTCAAATCGACCCCGACCCTTTCGGTCGGGGTCGATTTTTTGTATAAATAAGAACTTTCGTAAGGAGAAACGAAATGAAAAAGTTTGTTGCATTCGTAATGGTATTCGCAATGTGCGTATGCCTGATGGCAGGCTGCGGCAGTGCTTCCGCGCCCGCCGCCACCGATGCCCCCGCCGCCGCTTCCGACAGCGCGGAAGAGAGCACCGCGTCCGACACCGCCTCCGCAGGTGTGTTCAAGTTCGGCGGCGTAGGTCCGCTCACCGGCGCTGCCGCCATCTACGGTCAGGCGGTCAAGAACGGCGGTCAGATCGCCGTTGACGAGATCAACGCCGCCGGCGGC
>CAVGKI010000233.1:0-2114 GCA_963629655.1 Butyricicoccaceae bacterium
GGGCAAGACCCGCCTCAAATTGGATAAACCGCCGTCGCCAGCCTTGGTATATCAAGGCTGGCGGTAACAGCATTTTGAACGCTTTCAAAATGCTCGGCGGAAGCGCGACCGTCGGCACGAACCACGCGATAGGGTGAAAAATTAGGCGGGGGCATTTGCCTCCGCCCGTCAAAACCGTGTGCGTCCTTGTCATCTGAGGGTATCAGATAATAGTATTATTTTTTATTCTTCACATCGTGCCAGTTTTCTGCCGGCTGCCATCCGGCGAGTGGGAGACGCTGCATCGCGCCGAGCACCTTGGACTTCATGTCCGGGTAATCCGCGCTCATAGTCTTGAGAAGCTGCTTTATCTCGTAGCGCTTGCTTGTCTTGTCCTGCGGACAGGGGTTCTCCACAATGGGCAAATCGAGCTGTGCAGCGAGATTTGCGATGCGCTGCTCCCCGGCGTAGATGAGCGGGCGTATCTGCGTTACGCCGGAGCGGTCAAGATACGTCACCGGGCGAAAGCAGCTCAGCCGCCCCTCAAACAGCAGACTCATCATGAATGTCTCCACCGCGTCGTCAAAGTGATGACCCAGCGCGAGCTTGTTCATGCCCAGCGAGCGCAGCGTGTCGTTGAGCGCGCCGCGGCGCATCTTTGCGCAGAGCGAGCAGGGGTTGTCTTCTTTGCGCACATCGAACACGACCTCCTTTATGTCGGTCTTGACACAGGTGTAGGGTATGCCCTCCTCGCGGCAGAACGCCTCCACCGGGGCAAAGTCCATGCCCTCAAAGCCCAGCTCTATCGTGATTGCGCCCAGCTCAAAACGCTTGGGATAGAAGCTTTGCAGGTGTCGGAGCACGGCGAGCAGCAGCATGCTGTCCTTCCCGCCGGACACGCCCACGGCTATCCTGTCCCCCTCGGAGATCATCGCATAATCGTCCACGGCGCGGCGCACCGTGCCGGCAAATTCGTTGAGCAGCTTAACGTCCATTTTCGTCCCTCGTAAAATCAAAAATTCGTTTCGAGCAAAGGTGAGAATTTCAAAGCTTTTACGAGCATTCGTGAGATTTGAAATTCAGAATTAAAATAAGTATTGACAGGGTAAAATGCTTGTGGTATAAAAATAAAGCGCGTTTGATACGGGTATTGTAATCGCGCGCAGCTAAAATGTCAAAACATTTATTCTATATGGAGGCACAGATATGTCTACTACTATGGCAACCAAGGAATCCGTTACCCGTAAGTGGTACATCCTTGATGCAGCCGGCAAGCCCATGGGCAAGACCGCTGCTCTCGCCGCCGATCTGCTCCGCGGCAAGCTCAAGACCGACTATACCCCGCACGTTGACTGCGGCGACTATGTCATCATCATCAATGCCAAGGACGCGGTTCTCACCGGCAAGAAGCTCGAGCAGAAGTATTACCGCACGCATTCCGGCTATCCCGGCGGCTTGAAGGAGACTCAGTATAAGACCCTTATGGCGAAGAAGCCGGAGCTGGCAATGCGCCTTGCCGTGCGCGGCATGCTCCAGAAGAACACCATCGCCGAGTGGCAGCTCAAGCGTCTGAGAATCTACGCAGATGCCGAGCATGACCATGCGGCTCAGAAGCCCGAAGTTTGGGATCGCTAAGAGGAGGTAAGAGAATATGGCAACCTATAAGTGCAAGAAGCCCTATATGTACGGCACGGGACGCAGAAAGTCCTCCGTCGCCCGCGTTCACCTCATCCCCAACGGCAGCGGTGTCATCACCATCAACGGTCGTGATATTGACGATTACTTCGGTCTTGAAACGCTCAAGCTGATTGTCCGTCAGCCGCTCGTCACCACCGGCACTGTCGGCAAGGTCGATATCGAAGCGACCGTCACCGGAGGCGGTGTCTCCGGTCAAGCGGGTGCCATCCGCCACGGCATCGCCCGTGCGCTGCTTGTCGTTGATGAAAACTACCGCGCCGCACTCAAGTCCGCTGGTTTCCTGACCCGCGACCCGAGAATGAAAGAGCGCAAGAAATACGGTCTCAAAGCCGCACGTCGCGCACCTCAGTTCTCCAAGAGATAATTGGACGCGATTTTACAATCGAAAAGCTCGAAAAACCCCGGAAAATCAACACTTTCCGGGGTTTTCTTGTATC
>CAVGKI010000234.1:0-2067 GCA_963629655.1 Butyricicoccaceae bacterium
TTTCGGGGCAGCTATGCCGACGAAAAGACGGCACGGCAGCTTGAAAACGGGGAAACGTATTACGAATGGCGCGATTTGGAGCGCAGCTTCGCGCCCGACGCGCAGACCAAGGAGATATGCCGCCTTTATCAGGTATGGGATCAGACGATGTGGGAGCAGCTTCAGCTGATAGCGGAAAAGTACGCTCTTGCGCTGCACAGCTCGCGCATACCGCTTGACGGCGGCTGGAATCAGAGCCGCGAGCAGGGAAAATACGAGGACGGCTCATTCGTTGCCTCGCCGACGGTGGAGGTCGATGGGGAAACCTATCTCTATACGCTCTATCATGAGCGCAGCGGCAGCATACCCTGCGACGATATGACGGCAAGCACCACCGACGAATACGAGGAGTGGGAGTTTACCACTGCCGACGGACAGAGCGTAAGCATTGCCGTGCATGATGTGAGCACAAATGACACATGGGCGCAGTATGATATTCTCCTTTTCTGCCCCGTGGACGGCGCGACCGTGACCGTTAAGGCAAGCTACGGATATTCGCGCGCGGAGAGTGCCGCAGATGAGCGGCGCTTTGCCGAGCAGTTGGCGGACAATATCGACTTTGCCGCTGACATGCCGAATGACGCGCCGACCTCCGCGCCTGTCCTCAGCGCGCGGGCGCTGACCATCACGCCTGACATGGCGCGCCGCGCAGCGACGGCGGTGTTTGGCAACGATGCGGAGTTTTATGAATACTCCGAGGAGCTGAGCCGAACCAAGCTTGCGGAGATAATCGCGGATTATGAATATGGCATTACGGATGAGGCGATACGCGCTGACCACGGCGCTGACGTGCCGCAGGCTTGGGTCGAAAGCGTGCGCGATGCGCGCCTTGCCCTTTTGGAGTATTACCGCAATGCCTACGCCAACGCGCGCGAGGAGGTCACGCCCACGCCGTGCCAGTGGCAGTTTTGGTCAGCGGAGCACTATGTTTTTCACGACTATGCCGGTACGGACACGTCATATGGCGAGGATATTCCTTTCGGCGTTTCCGCAGACCTGCGCGCCGTTACCGTGCATGACGGCGTTATGTATGAGCTCTGGGTCAACAATAATGAGCGCACCGACTTTCAAAACCACAGTCTTGCCATCTTCATGGAGCTGCCGACGGAGCTCTATGCGGGCGTTGACTATGATGAGCGCCGAACGCGGGAGCGGGATTGGCTGATGAGCATAGGACTTTTCAACGCTGACCCGGCAGATGAAAACGAGCTTGCCGAAGCCGCCGAACGTGCGTCTGCTCTCGCCACCGATATGGGGTTTGGCGGCTGGCGATTCACGGCGGCGGCGGTAGACGGCTCGACTAGCGGCTGGCGGATAGAACTGACAGGGCGGCGCGTCTGCGAGGATTACTCGGTCATATGGCAGGATCAGAACTCACAGCAGAGCATTGACGCAGAGAGCCTAACGCTCCATATGGCAAACGATGGGACGCTCATCGACTTGTATTATTCTTCGCCCGTGGAGATCGTCGAGGCTGCGGGGTAACGCGCCGCATTATATGGTGCTGTTTCTATTTCACATACGGCTTGAGGCGCTTGGACACCAGCAGCGCAAGGGCGAGCTTCACCGCGTCCGGCACGATGTACGGCACGACGCACAGCAAGAGCGCCGCGCCGAACGTCGTCGCCTTGCCGGAGCTTGTGTACACTTGCACGAACCACGCCGTGCCGAAGATATAGCATATCACGTTGCCGACAGCGAGCAGCAGCCAATCCCGCAGCTTTCCCTCCAGCAGCCGATAGAACGCGCCGCAGATGACAAAGCCGACGATGTACCCGCCGGTAGGACCGGTTATGGCGGCGACGCCGCTCTTGAACCCCGTGAACACCGGCAGACCGACCATGCCCATGAACACATACAGCACAATGGCGGCAAAGCCGCGCCGCCCGCCGAGGAGCAGCAGCGCCGTAAAGACGGCAAAGGTCTGCATGGTAAATGAAATGGTCATGGGAATGCTGATCCATGAGCAGACGCTGATAACGACCGCCATGAGGGCAATATAGGTCATGTCTCTCGTGCGCATAATAT
>CAVGKI010000235.1:0-2049 GCA_963629655.1 Butyricicoccaceae bacterium
GTGTTCTTGCTCATAGAGAGCATTTCCGCCAACTGTATCTCCGTCGGCAGCTTGTCCCCCGGCTTATATATGCCGGTCAACACTCCATCGACTATTTTGTTGATGACAACGTCAACCGCAGAGGTCTGATTGCGTTTAGACAGAGAATATGTCGCAGGTCTGGTATTCTCGTTCAAGGTAATGCTCCGTTCTTAATATAGGATTTATGAGCTATTATAGCAAACCCTCCCTGCAATTGCAATTATTTTTATCCCCTGCGGAATGCTCTCCGCAGGGGATTTTATATTATGTTAACTATAATATGTTTCCTATATTACGTCTACTTCTTTGCCACTATATTATCCTTATCCTTATAAATATGCTTCGGCGGGATAACGCCGCGCACGCAGGAGGTGGGATAAACGTTCGACTCGCGCCCGATGACCGTGCCGGGGTTGAGCACGCTGTTGCAGCCGACCTCGACATTATCGCCGAGCATCGCGCCGACCTTTTTCCGCCCCGTAGGAATGGGAGCACCCGGCTCCTTGATAACGACGAGCGTCTTGTCCGACTTGACATTGCTGGTTATCGACCCCGCGCCCATGTGCGCCTTGTAGCCGAGAACGGAGTCGCCGACATAGTTATAGTGCGGCACCTGCACCTTGTCAAAGAGGACAACATTTTTCAGCTCCGTCGAATTGCCGACAACCGCGCCCTTGCCGACAATTGCACTGCCGCGGATGAACGCGCACTGGCGCACCTCCGCCCCGTGGTCGATAATGCAGGGAGCGCCGATATACGCCGTGGGGAACACCGTCGCGTCCTTGGCGATCCACACGCCCTCGCCGGGGTGGTCATACTCCTCCTCCAGCAGCGTCGCGCCGAGCTCAAGGATGAAGTCCTTTATTCCGTCGAGCACCTCCCAAGGGTAGGTCTTGCCCTCGAAGAGCTTGGCGGCGATGGTTTTGTCCAAGTCAAAAAGTTCCTTTATCTCAGTCATTGCTCTTCCCCCTCACTTGACCTTGATGAGCTTGCCCGCCGTCTGCATGGCGGCAATGATCTCATCCACCTTCTGCTCGCACAGCTCCGACGTGCCCGCCTCGACCATGACGCGCAGCAGCGGCTCCGTCCCGCTCTTGCGCAGGACGACGCGCCCCTCGTCGCCAAGCTCAGCCTCGACCCTTGCCACGGCTGCCTTGACCTCCGGGCAGGCAAGCGTCTCGTCCTTATCCGTGACGATGACGTTCTTGAGCTTCTGGGGGTACATGGTCATGCCGGAGGCGAGCGCAGACAGCGGCTGCTTAGTCTCGGTGATGCTCTCCATGACCTTGATGGCGGTGAGGATGCCGTCGCCGGTGTTGGCAAGACGACCAAAGATGATATGCCCGGACTGCTCGCCGCCGATGAGATGCCCGTTTTGGCGCATATTCTCCGCGACGTACTTGTCGCCGACGGCGGTCTTTTCGTAGCCGATGCCGAGCGCGTCGAGCGCCTTGTAAAGCCCCATGTTGGACATAATGGTGGTGACGACCTTGGACGTGCCGAACGTGCCGCGCTCCTTCATGTACTTGGCGCAGACGTAGAGGATATGATCGCCGTTGATGATGTTCCCCTTTTCGTCCACCGCAAGGCAGCGGTCGGCATCGCCGTCAAAGGCGAAGCCCACGTCAAGGCGGTTTTGCAGCACAAACTCGCGCAGGCGCTCAATATGCGTCGAGCCGCAGTCAACATTTATGTTCAGCCCGTCGGGGTGGTTGCTGATAACGTAGGTATCCGCGCCGAGCGCATCAAAAACGCTCTTCGCCATCTGCCATGTACTGCCGTTGGCGCAGTCAAGACCGATACGGTAATCCTTATAGGAGCGCGTGGCAAGGGAGATGAGATAGCCGATATAGCGGTTGCGCCCGGCGGCATAGTCCACCGTGCGCCCGATCTTCTCGCGCTCGGCATAGGGCAGCTGCGTGTCGCTGTCGATATACTCCTCAATGCCGTCGAGCAGTTTCTCGTCCATCTTCTCACCGTTGGAGTTGATGAGCTTTATGCCGTTGTCGTAATAGGGGTTATGGCTGG
>CAVGKI010000236.1:0-2043 GCA_963629655.1 Butyricicoccaceae bacterium
AGCAAGAACCATGTCCAAAAGCTCATTGCCGACCTCGCCGCGAATCCAGTCAACAACGGAGGCAGTAGCCTCTTGGAACTCAGTAACATCGTCTATAGCATTGACTTCACAGCCGGATGCTGCCATTTCGTCGAGCAGCTTCTGCTCATTGTCAATCACTTTCACTCGAGATTCGTCACGCGCCTGCTTCGCTGCCTCCATGACAAAGCCTCGCTGCTCTTCAGTCAAGCTGTTCCATGTGCTGTCAGACATATTGAGCGTTATGGGGCTGGTAAAATGCTTTGTTAAAGACAAATATTTGCATATCTGATAGAAGCTACCGGCGTATATGGCAGATGCAGTAATTTCAAGACCGTCAACAGTTTTCTGCTGAACGGCAGTGGTTGCCTCAGAGAATGCCATAGTCGTCGGATTCGCACCAAGCGCCTCAAATGTCTTTACATAGAGAGTAGATTCCGGGAGTCTGATTTTAAGCCCTTTGAGATCCTCAACGGTTCTTATAGGATTGCGATTGTTTACGACATAACGGAATCCGGAATCAGCATAGGTCAAAAGATGTACGCCGTGCTGCTCATAGACCTTGTTCTGCAACAATCCGAGTATTTCAGGGTCATCAACGACAAGATGCTCTTCGTCATAATCTGCAAAGATGAACGGAAGATCAAAAACCATGAAATCCTTGACAAAGTTGGAATAGTAGTTGTTGGTAATCATCGCCATGTCCAAATCGCCGAGCTTCATTGCCTCAAACATTTCAATTTCCCCGCCGAGCTGTGCATCACCATAAACCTCAACATCCATAGTTCCGCCAGAGATTTCCTTGAGCTTGTTCTTAAATGTCATGCAGAATATCTGATATGCATTTGTGTCCGTGCTGGGATCGAGATGCCCAAGCTGGAGGACGCGCACATCTGCAGATGCGGCAGAGTTGCCAGAGCTCTCTGCAGATGATGCGGTGCCGGCATCTGATGCGCCGCAGGCGCACAGTGCGAAGATCATGCACAAAGCAAGACCTAGTGCGAGGATTTTTTTCATTTCGGTTTCTCCTTTATACCTTTTTTATTTTTTGAACAGGCGGTGCGCCTGTCAGCTTACTTAAAGAATCGCCTTTACGGTGGCGACGATGTTCTCGGTCGTTATGCCGTTCATCGCGAGCAGACGCTCATACGGCGCGGACATGCCGAACTGATCCTGAATACCGATGCGCTTGACGATGCCGCGCCCCATATCGGCGGCGACGGCGGAAACGGCGTACCCAAGTCCGTTGATGACGTTGTGATCCTCAACGGTGACTATTCTGCCCGTCTCGTTCAGCGCTTTCACGACAGCCTCGGTGTCGAGCGGCTTGAGCGTGTGCATATCCAGCACACGCACATTCACGCCCTGCGCACGGAGCGCGTCGGCAGCCTCGGCGGCGAGGCGAACAGTGTCGCCGATGGCGATAATTGCAGCATTGCTCCCCTCTCTGAGCTGCACAGCCTTGCCGATGGTAAACTCCTGCTCGCCGCCGTATATCTCCGGCACGGCATCGCGCGTGAAGCGCAGGTAAACGGGACCGTCAAACTCCGCCGCGGCTCTGGTGAGCTTGCGCGCGGCATTGTAATCCGCCGGCATAATGACCGTCATATTGGGGATGGTGGAGAGAATGCCCATGTCCTCTATGCACTGGTGGCTCGCGCCGTCGTTGGCGGGGGTAACTCCGCCGTGGGAGCAGGCAAGCTTCACGTTCAAGTGCGGATAGCATACCTCCTGGCGGATCATCTCGCACATTCTCATGGAGCCGAACGCCGCATAGGTGACGACAAAGGGTATCTTCCCGCAGGTCGCCAGCCCCGCCGCAACACCCGCGCCGCACTGCTCGGCAATGCCGACATTGATGTGCTGCTCCGGCAATGCCTTGGCAAACGCCGTGGTCTTGCAGGATTTGCCGATGTCAACATCGACAACGCATATATTCTTGTTCTCACGACCAAGCTCAACGATCTCGTCGCCGAAGCCGTCTCTGGTTGCGATCATACTCATGCCTTGACACCTCCGTTAAGC
>CAVGKI010000237.1:0-2039 GCA_963629655.1 Butyricicoccaceae bacterium
GCCCTGAATGATGACCTGCTTTGCCGACTGGGCGGCGATACGCCCGAATTTCTTCGTCTCCACCGGGATGGGCAGCACGTCGCCGAGCTTGGCGCGGCGGCTCAGCTTCTTCGCGGCTTCAAGGTTGATCTCGTGCGAGGGATCTTCGACCTCCTCCACGACGGTCTTGTTGACGTTCATCTCGACGCGCTTGTTCTCCTCGTCAAGAATGACCTCAACATTGTCCTCGCATTCGGGGTTGTCGCGGCGGAACGCCGCAAGCATCGCCTGCTTGATTTTGTCGTACATATATACTCTGGGGATGCCCTTTTCTTTTTCTATATCCTCTATTGCCTCGAAAAATTCTGCGTTCATTTCTGATTCTCCATTTCCTTGTTATATAGTCACGTGCAGTCTGACCTGCGCTGTCTGCGTCTTTGTGAAGCGCAGCTCTTTATCGCCGCGCTCTATCGTAACTGTTCCGTCCGCGTCATAGCCCTTGAGTGTGCCGACAAAGCTCTTGCTGCCGTCGAGCGGGCGGTAGAGCTTCACCTCCACCTCGCTGCCCATGAACTGCTCAAAATCGCGCGGACGCTTCAGCTCACGCTCCGCCCCGGCAGAGCCGACCTCAAAAACATAGCTGTCGGGGATGGGGTCTGCCTCGTCGAGCACGCCGTCAAGCTCGCGGCTTATCCGCTCACAGTCGTCTATCGACACGCCGCCGGGCTTGTCGATAAAAACGCGCAGATACCATGTTCCCGCCTCGCGGACATACTCAACATCCCACAGCGTGCACCCCGCCTGCTCCACAAGCGGCTGCGCCAGCGATGTGACCTTATCGGTTATCTTACTCATACGCTATGCCCTTTCAAAGTTTTACCCCCTGCCGCGCCCTGTGCGCGCTTGGGGCAAAAGTCTCACAAAAAAGAGTGGGTCGCGACCCACTCTGAGAAAACACTGATACTTACATTGGAATAATACCACTATGCAAGGCTTATTGCAAGTGTTTTTTGCAAAAAAAGCAGAGATTTTTTCATTCCGCCGCTCTGCCGCAGCACGGTGGCGGAAGCGTGCCCGAATATATCACGCGCCCAAGACACACAAGCGCTGCACGCTCGGCAGCGGGAATGCGCAGATTCTCGCTCTGCCGCGCGGGGTTCGCCGCAAGCAGGTTAATCGCGCCGGAATAATCCTCGCACCACTGGCGGCACAGCACGCGCCCGCGATACATGAACACCCCCGCGCCGAACTCCTCCGGCGTTTCGCCGCATTGGACGTACACGCGCCCGCCCTGCGGGAAGTACGGCGACATGCAGTCGTCCGTCAGCGTGAGGGCAAGCTGTGCCCCATCCGGCGCGCCGGAAGCCTCAATAAGCTCATACTCCTCCGTGCCGCTTATCTGCGCCATTGCTCTCCCCTCCCCCTGCGTTGTGTTCATACTTCATATGATATAGGCACGGCGCGGAAAAGTCAAGCGCGAAAAAAGCACCGCGAACGCAAATTCGCGGTGCTATCGCCACGGCGCTGAGACGCGCCGATTGTCACCATCCAACATATTATAATATATATTATATTACATAATATAATACATCAGAATTGTCACCATCCGATATATAAAATATCGGAATTGTATTGAGGGGTTTCCCTTATGCCTTCTCGATTTCCTTGAGAAGATTGCCGTCCTTGTCGTAGACCTTCAGCACGCCGTTCTCGAGCTTGAGAGTGAGCGTTCCGACGTCGCCGAGCTCGCTCAGGTCAATGCTGTATGCGGTGTCGCCGCAGACGACCTTGACAGTGTTCTCGCTGAACTTCACGGTGACGGTCTGCTCAGTCTCGCTGACAACTGCCTTGACATCGACGGAGACAAGCGCGGTCTCGCCGCTCTTGACGGTGATGACGCTGTCCTCGTTCGTAACGGTGACGGCATCGGTAGTGCTCTCGCTCTTTGCGGTTGCCGCCTTCATGGTCGCAACGTCAAGGTCAACGATGAGCTTCTTGTCGAGCTGGATGGAAGCCTCGGTCGCGCCGGTGCTCTCAAGAGCGGTGACGGACTTGATGGT
>CAVGKI010000238.1:0-2010 GCA_963629655.1 Butyricicoccaceae bacterium
GTCGCTCCCCGCGCCGGTGATGTCCGCGCCCATTGCGCGCAGATAATCCTGCAAGGCGCATATCTCCGGCTCGCGCGCCGCACCGTGGATGACGGTCTTTCCACGCGCGGCACACGCGGCGAGCATGACGTTCTCCGTCGCACCGACGCTGGGAAACGGCAGCTCTATCTCCGCCCCGTGCAGCCTTGACGCGCGGCAGTATATCTCCGTGCCGTCCTCGTCTATCTCCGCGCCCATTGCGCGCAGGGCGCTCAGATGGAGGTCTATGGGGCGCTTGCCGAGCTGGCAGCCACCGGGCAGGCTCAGCCGCGCCTCGCCGCAGCGAGCCAGCAGCGCGCCCATAAAGATAACGGAGGAGCGCATCTCCACCATCAGCTCGTGCGGGATGGCACTGCACGAAAGATATGTGGAATCTATGCAGACCTCGCCGCCGCGCTGCTCGGCGGTGCAGCCGATATGGCGCAGTATTCTCAGCGCCGCGTCAACGTCCCGAAGCTGCGGCACGTTCATCAGCTCGGAGCGCGCAGGGCATATGATGGATGCCGCGATGATGGGAAGCGTCGCGTTCTTCGAGCCCTGCACAAAGCACGTTCCCTCCAGCGCTCTCTTGCCGCGTATATGCCATATGTCCATAAAAATCCCTCCATGCCGGCTCTGTTCAAATCAGGCTATACTATGCGCACGGAGGGCTTTGTGTGCGAGGGTGATAGAGGAAAAATTTTGAAGCAGGAAAGCACTTAAAACACTTTCCTGCTTCGATTTATGTTCATTTCGGATAAAGATCAGAGCTTTACATTACGCTTCTGGCTGTCGTATACCTTGTTGAGGATCGGACGAACGACGTAATACAGCAGCTTGTTGTCGAGGTTGAACCAATAGATGAGCATACTCAAGGGAATGATGCTCGCAGCGAGTATCAGAAGCTTCTTTTTCATTGCTGTCACCATCCTTTGTAATCGTCAAAATCGACGAGACTTGCATCGAGCGGCTCCTCCTGCATGACAGCGGTCATGTATTCGGAAAACTGACGGCGCATCTCGTTGCGGCTTATCGTGCGGTGGTCAAACATATCATTCTGCACCCAGACAAGGTGCTTGTCGTGATCCTTGACCTGGTCGTTTATCACACCCGCCAGCCCCATAGCGCCCTTGCATGTTATATCGTCATATACAAGTATCATGTCGCAGTTGAATTTTTCCGCCTCGTCCCAGAACTCAAGCAGGTGCTGATATCCGCCAGTCAGGTGGCGGCGCATGACACCGCGCTCATAGTTATGCGCAATATCTATAAGCGCTTGGTCGAGATCATCCTCGCTGATGATAACATTACCTGAGAACATATCCATCTGCGCGACGACGAGAACGCCCCAGCAATTGTATGCCCATGTGTTAAAGTCGACATAGTAGCAGCCCGGACCGCCCCATGTTATCATGCGGTGGCGCGCCTTATCAAAGCTGACGACTTTGTTTCGATAAGCGCGCTCGGCAATTTTCAGCGCTTTTTTTGCCGCCTTGTCGATATACGGCATAGTGCCGCCGGAAAATGTATAGTAGAACGCATGGAACAGCGGAGAAATAACATGCCCGAACGCGGTGTACGGCGTTTTTGCAAGCTCCCACACCTCAAACTCGTTGCGCACCTCGGCGTTGTGCTTTTTCATCACCTTAAAGAATGCGCGCTCGTCGAATTTCTCGCCGGTGCTGTCCTCAATGAAGCGGATCACTTCTTTCATCTGGGCAAGCGCATATGCGTCGGTCGCGGGATCTTCCCAGCGCATCGGAATGCCGGCGACGGTGGTGGGTATCTTTATGCGGCGCTCAATGAGCTGGCTGTTCATGGTCGATGAGTCGCAGGGCATATTGTTTGTGACAAGGCATGCGCCAATTTCTGGGTAATCGTCATTTATGGCAACACCCGCCGCGTTCGCGCTCAGGCGGCAGGAGTCTGCCGGCAGACCGGCGTTTTCCATAATGTCCATGTAAAACGGCGCAAGATTCTGATCCATATATG